>CAIUAS010000079.1 GCA_903897205.1 uncultured Gammaproteobacteria bacterium | reverse complement strand
TAGCATACCGAGGGTTCGAATCCCTCCCTCTCCGCCATTTTACCAGCCCGAAACTTTTTGGGCGTGATTTTTCAAATTCCACAATGCCCCCCCAGAACCCCAGTAATCATGGGCTTTAGCGTCTTTTAGGTTCACAGCACATGCGAACGTCCGACCTGAATACGTCACCATACTGTTTGATCCTGGCACTGAGCTCTGACAGTGGCGATATAGAAGAACACGCGGCTAGTATCATAATTGAAACATAATAAGCACATCTTTATTGATCCCAACCCTAATCTAGTTTAATCTCTAGCCTCGCAATGGTAGCACATCGGTTCCCTCGCAACGCTAGACAGCGAACCCCGTCAGGCCCGGAAGGGAGCAGCGGTAGTTGTTGATGCGTGTGCCGGGGTGTGGCTGATGGGCTGCCTCCAATTTATTCATTTCTTATATTAACAAAGCCTTATGAGTTATCAGGTATTAGCACGCAAATATCGTCCTAGGTCATTTGTGGAAATGGTAGGTCAAGAACATGTTTTGCGGGCACTCATCAATGCTTTGGATAGTAATCGATTACACCATGCTTATTTATTTACGGGTACACGCGGTGTTGGTAAAACAACCCTAGCACGCTTGCTAGCCAAATGTTTGAATTGTGAAACAGGCGTCAGTTCAAAACCTTGCGAAACTTGTTCAACATGTCAGGAAATTAATGCGGGTCGTTTTGTTGATTTAATTGAGGTTGATGCCGCTTCACGCACCAAAGTAGAAGATACTCGCGAATTATTAGATAATGTGCAATATGCGCCCACGCGTGGCCGTTATAAAGTTTATCTCATCGATGAAGTTCACATGTTATCTGGGCACAGCTTTAATGCCTTGCTCAAAACCTTAGAAGAACCACCTCCCCATATTAAGTTTTTATTAGCAACTACCGATCCGCAACGTTTACCTATCACCATTTTGTCACGCTGCCTGCAATTTAATTTAAAAAATTTATCGGTTGAAAAAATTGAAAAGCAACTTGAAAATATTTTGCAGCAAGAGCAAATCGAATATGAATTACCTGCACTCACTCAATTAGCCCATGCGGCACATGGCAGCATGCGCGATGCGTTAAGCCTGCTTGATCAAGCCATAGCATTTAGTGGCGGCAAAGTTAATGCGGGCGATGTGCGTGAATTGTTAGGCACGATAGAACAAAGCCACATTTTCCAATTACTCGATGCCCTTGTGCAACAAAATCCACCAGCTATTTTAAGTTGTGTCAATCAACTAGCCGAACAAGGCACTGATTTTGCTAATGCTTTAGAAGAACTCGTTACTCTATTACACCATATCGCGCTTGCACAAATAATACCAACGGCCATCGATCAACACTATCAGCAGCCTGAGCAAATTCTTGGCTTGGCACACCAATTCACTGCTGAAGACATCCAACTATTTTACCAAATTGGTATTATTGGACGCCGTGATTTACCCCTTGCACCAAGCCCCAGAATTGGTTTTGAAATGACGTTATTGCGCATGCTAGCCTTTCGCCCAACCGAAGCGGTAGCCCTAGAAGAAGAAAAAAACTCCGTTGCGCCTGCGCAAACTTCTCCTAGTCTGCTTGCTAGCCGCACAGGCGTTACTGACGCATCTCCTCTTCCTGATACCACTGAAGCATGGATCAAATTGATACCACGCTTAAATTTGAGTGGTTTCACTCAAGCACTTGCCACGAATTGCGCCGTTAAAACACGGATTGATAGCTTTCTGCACTTAGAACTTGATCCCTCACAAAGTGCATTATGCAATTCCAAACAAGAGGCGCGTTTAGCTGAAGCATTATCTAGTTTTTTTGGCAACGCCATTAAGCTTAAAATCACCCCAGGATCGCCTAACTTAAACACGCCAGCACGCAATAAACAGCAACAGCAAATGGAACAATTAGAGACAGCTACCCAAGCTATGCACAATGATGCGAACGTTCAAACCATTATAAAAATTTTCGACGCCAAACTCGATACCCATTCGATTCAAACTAAAAATCCTGCTATCCTAAGCGAGGATGAAAGCTGAGTAATATACACGTAATTGTTTTAATTTTTTAGAGGTAATAGATCTTATGAAACCTGATATTAATAACTTACTTAAACAAGCACAAAAAATGCAGTCACAAATGCAAGAAGCGCAAAAAGAACTTGCTGATATGATTGTAGTTGGTGAAGCTGGCGGTGGTTTAGTCCGCATTGAATTGACGGGACGTCATACGTGTAAGAAAACGCATCTTGATCCTTCTTTATTAGATGAAGAAAAAGAAATAATTGAAGATTTAATCACTGCTGCCATTAATAATGCTGTTGAAAAAATTGAACGATCCTCCCGCGAAAAATTGAGTAAATTAACTGCTGGCATTCAATTACCAGGCGGCTTTGGCGATGCTGGCGGCAATGAATAGTAGTTTTTAATATGATATTTAGCCCGCTTATTGATCAACTCATTATGGCCTTACGTTGCTTGCCAGGCGTAGGCCCCAAATCCGCTCAACGTATGGCTTTTCATATTTTAGAGCGCGAGCGTTCTAGCGGGCTTAATTTAGCTAAAATATTAGAAACCGCCATCATGCAAGTTAAACATTGCCAGCGTTGTCGCACTTTAAGTGAAACAACGCTTTGCAATTTATGTGCCAACCTAAATCGTGATCAATCATTGCTTTGTATTGTAGAAACGCCCGCTGATGTCATTGCCATTGAGCAAACTGGCAGTTACCGTGGTTATTATTTTGTGTTGCTGGGACGCTTGTCTCCTTTAGATGGCATTGGCCCTGAAGAATTAGGCCTCGATCAACTGCTCAAGAATTTAACGGAACATCCGCCGCAAGAAGTTATTTTAGCAACCAATCCCACCGTTGAAGGCGAAGCCACCGCACATTATTTAGCTGAGATCATTAAACAGCGCAATATTAATACTTCCCGTATTGCTCATGGTGTACCGCTGGGTGGTGAGTTAGAATTTGTCGATGGCAATACTTTAGCTCGAGCATTGACGGAACGCTCGGAAGTTTAAGCGCCCATATTACTCAATAATGTGATCAGGCAAAAACATCTATGATTAATGATACAGATGAAAAAAACACCCTCTTGGCACTGCCTAAAACCTCAACGGGTTTGGTTTAAAGCATACTAATTGCCTAGTCTATGCTGCACGCGATGCTATTTCTTAAAAATAGTTCCTTAATGAGAATAAGGGGGCATCCTTTGACCGCTTTGTCTCTGTGGGCGCATTATTAGGGGCGGTGGTGTGCAATTGTAATATTTTGTCTAACCCTTTTAACAGCTTATTACTATTTCTTTTTTCATCTAATATTTTTCGATAGAAGCTTTGGTAACCTTCTATTACGCTATAGTAATCTTGATTAGACCAATAATAAGCACGCTTAGTCGCTTCAGCCCCAGACAACCCCATCTTGTTGACAGACTCCTGCATACTCTTAGCAATATCCTCATTTCTAGTTTGAAAAATATTGCCTTTCAAATAAGTAGCAGTGACTCGATTAATATCATCTGCAAAAATAACTGACTGTAGACCAGGTAATTGCTGTTCAAGCAAACTCTTCAATCTGAAGTCTACTCCACCTGGTAATTCCGTATGGCCTGTATTACTAGCGATTATAGTATTAAGTTGTTCGTTTATTATGTCGGTTAAACTCTTTTCAAGCACTGGCTTGTTAGCTTCTTTGAAAAGTTGTCTATAATAATTTAAGCAAAATAGCATTCTTACTAATTGTTCTTGCTCATTAAAAATATCTGCTTCTTTTCGTAACGTTTCAATAGCGTCGGTTAATTCACCAACCAAACCAGCATCTGCAGATGCGAATAGCGTGGGGAATCGTTGTTTATTTTGCTCAAGATATAATTTAGTTTTTGTGGAAACAGCAGTTACCAATTCATTGACATTACAACAATCACCATTGTTACCTTTAATAGTCTTTATACTCTTCTGATATTCTACTTTGTCGATAACATTTTTTTTAAAAAACTCATCATATAGATTGCTTTGTAATTTTGTTATTTTATCGAGCACGCTCGAGCCATTATTAAACTTTCCTGATTCCCTTGCGATATCAACACGTATATTACTAGTACTTTTAATAAAGTCATCCGTTTTTGTCGATATGTATAATAAGCTATCCAGAATATCTGTATAACAAACCCCTGATGTAAGGTAATTATTATGTTCTGTCTTTTCTGTTGCTAACCAAACACTTTTACCTAATTCTTTTTCCATAATTTTAAATTTGATAAAATCAGCTTCAGTCATACCTGCTTCATGCATAGATTTTAAGCCATGCCCAAATAAGCCCAATTCAGTATCATTTTCAAATTGTAGTTGCCAGATATTTAGGCACTTATATATCACCCTAAAAAGTCCCCTAACTTCAGCAGGTTTTGACAGATCAGTTGCGCGTAATTTATTTAATAATTCTTTTGCGCCAAACGGTTGCATGATTACAATTTCAGCATATTCCAACACAGCATCAAAGTTACAATTTTCGTCATCTAAAGCTTTTGTTAAATAGTTACCTAACGTCTTACGTTCGTATTCGTTGATATTTAACTTTCCATTCACTTCAAAAGCGCCAAAAATTTGCTTTACCTTTTCTTTCCAAACAATTAAATTGTTATTAGTTTCATTAATTTCCGTCTTACCATTGTCGATTTTTTCTTCAAATAGAGCACGTATATTTCGGGAACAATCATAGTAACTTGAATCAACAGACAATTTATTTAATAGAATATTTAAATTATATTTAATAATCGCATAATCATGAACGGCGAGAATATTTTTTATTTGATAAGTATTATTATTTTTCTTTATATCACAAATCTCTCCCGCAGCGTAACGCTGAGCATAAGATATTTCGCTGTTTTGAACATACGCTAATTTTCCTATCTCAACAATATTACTCTTTTGTTTATCGAACATAGCTTCATTATTTGTATCAGTCAGTTCAACATTTTGTTCGGCATTAACCTCACTATATAATAGCTCTATTTTTAGCGCAGTTATGTTTTCTTTAACTGCTAATATACTCCCACCTAATTTACAAGTAAGCAGTCCATTGTTAATTTTTATAGCTTCTATTTTATCTTTATTCAGACTCACACCCTCTCTAAGAAGTTTTTCATAATCAGCAAGCTTGCTCT
>CAIUAS010000078.1 GCA_903897205.1 uncultured Gammaproteobacteria bacterium | reverse complement strand
TGCTATCAGTTGCTTTTCTTCAACTGGAGCTGAAGAATTATTATTAGGATTAAATATTTTCGCATAAGGATTACCTGGCTGCGTGACAATAGCAGTTTGGCTATACGTTAAATCCACTGACGTTTTACCTTCCAACACTTTTGAATAGCCGCCATTCATCGGTTCAGCCTGAATATCATAGGCGTTCACTATATTGTCATCTAAGATCCGTTTAGCGGTATTCAGCTTGCCGAGATTTTTAGATTGAGTTGCAGCGGCTGGCTTGATGTCAGCAGCCCAGCTTTGAATACCGCATTTAATGGTTATTGTCATATCATGACTAACTTGCAGTTTTGTAATAGGAGTGGTTTCTTTTAATTGTTGATAGCTCTGCTCATCAATTAAGATTCTATTGCCTTTTTGATCGGCGTATACATAAAGCGGTTCTCGCTTAACAAACCAACCACCTTTTTGCTCAACGATAAGCAATGAATTGGGTCTAATCCAAATGCTATTATCCTTTTTATCAAGCTGCGCTATTTTAAGTGAGTTAGCTGCTTTATTTGTTCCCTGCTTAAACCCAGCTTTATTAGCCATATCTTCCAGCGTGCTTGCATTCAACAGCGGCGCTTCTATCAATTGCGCTTTATCATTTTCGCTTAAAGTATGGGATGCCTTCATCCATACACTTGGATGTTCCAGGAAAAGTTGAAAACGTTGCCAACGGCTCAAATCTGCATAAACCAGAGGACGATTAAGTATTTCTACAAGAGCGGCATGATTAGCTTTTGTAACCGCTTTAAATGTCGCTACTATGCCCTGTTGGTTTATGGTCGGCAACACCAGTTTACCGGCATATTTTGCGTATTTTGGTTCGGTCGTCACGGTCGCTAACACGGGTAAATTATTTTTGCTCAGCGCCTTAAAAATAGCATTTAAAGACGTTGGTATGGATATATCATGTTGCTCAAGCTTAGCAATTATGTTTTTAATATGCGCTGGATTGTTGTTTTTAGAAGCATCCGCGAAGCTTGTTTCCACCCATTGAGTTACTAAATTTGCGCTATTTTGTTGAATAATTTTCAGAGCGATATATTTATTTCTCTTGCTCTCTTGTTTATTTTGAACAGCAGGCATATCAGGAATCGAAACAAAAAGTTGCTTAAGGGCGCCTTGAATCGACTCTAATATTCCTTGATCATTTTTTAGTTGGCAATGATTTGATAACGCTAGCGCCAGCTCTTTTTCGAGTTTATTTTGCACCTGCCATAGATTGTTTAATAAACGAAATCTAGCGATGGGATGATTGCTTAAATGCTCGCCTGTAATGAGCTTATTACACGCTTCTTCATCAGCTATTGCCATCATGATAGCTTCTTGTAATTGCGCATCACTCAACGCTTGCACAACTTCGGGCTGAGTCAGGATGTGGTCTACTATATTTGCCGAATTATTCTCGCAAATAATCCATAATAATTTAACTTTCGCAGGCGGCGCTAAAGCTTTGGCTAAATCAAATAAGTTGTTAGCACCATGAGTTTTGATAATAGCAACTGCTTGCAATAATTGATCGTCAGATAAACTATTAATCGTATTTGAATCATTTAAAATTAATTTTGCAAGCAAGGTGACGCTATTCACGCATGTTTCCCAATTTACTAAAATGTGTGCTCTAATTTGCTGGGGCAACAAGTCACGCAAAATGGGCGGTGAAAATGCGGCGATGCTCTCTTCTGTTAAATGTTCTAATCTTGCAAGATAAGCAGGTGAGGTTTTAAGATCAGTAAGAAATTGTGTTATTTGTTCCGTGCTAATGCTAGCGAAATCGACCTTCAAAAGATCAATATCACTCTCCGCCGATTTAGCATGTGTTAGCAGAAAATAAGCAATTTCATGATTGAGAGGTTTTCTTACAGGATTATTAGCATGTGTTTGCCATTTGGCAAACGTATTTAGCTTGGTCCCTGAACAGAGCTCATCAGTAAATAGAGTCTCTAATAGCTGCCACCCTTTCGAGGCTTTTAAATTTATTTCGTCCGCTTTCTGATCATCCGATAAAGAGGCATGAGCCATTGCAAGTCTAGTTAATTGCTGCCGAGAGGCATTAAGCATAGCGACTATATTAGCGACATACCCGAGTTCTAAGGCCGGTTTTATGAAGGCATCGAAAAGCGTTTTTAAATTAGCATAGCCATCCCGTTCACTAAGTTTAGTTAATAAATTTTGATCTAAAAATATTGCCGTAATGACTTTTCGTTCGGTGAGGTTAAGAAGTTCCGCTGAACTGACATACGAAGCGATGGTTTGTAATTTCGCATAGTCCATCTCATCAATATATTTTTTATTAGATAGAACATAGTTGGCTAGCCAGGCTTTAATTTTGGCGGCTAAATTATTTTTTTCAGTAATTATTTTATAAAGATCAATATGGTTTAGCTTTTCAATAAAATCATCAAATGCATTAAAGTTATTTTCACTTAATCGTTCGCACCTGGTTTCATCTAATAACAAAGCTTCTACTAACTTTAATTCAATCGCCGCTTCTGTATCTTCTCTATTGAATATTTCCTTGAATTGTTGCGCCGCCTCTTCAATAGATTTAACGCCTGAAAGTGCTGTCAGCCTATTTTTTAAGGTCTGTATAATCTCTGGATTAGCTAAGGTTGCGAAACCGTTACAAATCTCGTCAATATTCAATGACTTTGTGAAATAACCTGGTTTTAAAAAAGCATCAATAGCAGTTGCGGTAATGGCAGGATCAATCGTAAAATGACTAAATAAAATTCTTTTGCGTGCTGCTTTTCTTGCCTGATTATGCGCTTCAATAAACGCTTGATAACCACGCGAACTTATAATCGCTTCACTAACTTTAACGGTATTTGACGCGCCGATAGGTTTTGCTACCTCAAACGCTTCTGTCGCCGTCAGTAATTCTGACCACTGTTTAAAAACTTGCTCGCTATCTTCAGCTTTTTTCGTTCGCAGTAAAAAAAAGTTGGCTAGCACCATTTTAACCAGCTTTTTGTCGACCAAATGTTGTTCCGCTTCCTCCGGTTGTCTTGGTGTAAGATATTTAACCGCATAGTTTGCAAGTAATACTTGCACTGAATAATGCTCGGTAAATGTTATTTTATTGATCTCAACATCCAGTTCAACTGAATTTTTATAGCAGTTAAGGATCTCGCGTTTATCTGTTTTATTTGGCAATAAATCAATTAATATTTCAAAACTATTTAAGGATAAATGGGCTAAAGTAGCCATATCCAGTGTTAACAACCATGCTTTAATATCTTTTACATCGATAGCCATTTTTTCTAATAGTAGCTTCATACTTGAATGATTGAGATGCACATTAACTGTCGATTCAAGGAGTATTTTTTGAGCTAATTTTTCTGAGGATATGTATTGGGTATAATTGTTAATCAGCTCATTAACCATCGAAGAGGGCAAGTTCGATAATGACAATGGTTCTGTTAATATATGCTCCGCCGCTAATCGCGCCAATATGCCTTGGCTGGTATTATCTAAATCTACTCGAATAATAGGATTAAATAGAATTTTATTAGCTATTTCACTGGTTAAAACACCGGCATAACCGTGTATTAACTTATTTGTAGCCACTTGATAGTTAGCAGAACTCAATTCTAAAACAAATTCTTCTAATATTGCTTCAGACGCTAGCATAAGCGTAGCAAATTCTTTTTTCCCTTGTTTAACTTTAATAGGTTCTTCCTCTATTGACACAGCATTGAGATTAATTATTTCCATAAGTATTAATCTTTCCTGGTTATTTAAACCAGCAAGTAATATTTTTTGAAATGAGGCGTTGCCAGAAAAATCTTTATGCTGAAAAAGCTTTGCTAAAAGAAGAGAAGCTGAGGCAGGGTTATTTAATGTATATTCCTTGATTAGTTGGATAATTTTTTTATCGAGTGGGATTTTTTCTAACAGAGCAAGAATAGCTTGCTCATTAAATTCAAATATATTCTGTGAAAATTCACTGCTTACCAGTATTTGATAAATTAATCGCTTGGTATAAACACCATTATCAACACTGAGCAGTAAATTTACCCAGGAGTTCAGCGCAATATTACCACGTAACTCCGCTAATTCGGGTTCTGAAAATACCAGCTTGTTAGTTGGCGTTATATCGTTAATAAAACAAGTAACTAATTTTTCTCTTGCTTGCGTATCGGTATGTTGTGTAATAATTTCATATATTTTTTTAGGCGGTAAAATAGGGATTTGTTTAGTCTTAATAGCCTCTATGGCTTCAAGGTTATTCACCCAAACCGGCATGCTTAATAGTTTCTTGGCTAATTTTTTTAGCGCCGCTTCTTTACCGGCCAGTTCCAAATAACTAATCAATGCGAGCAAGGATTGCGATTGACTGTGCGCCATTGAGGCCGAAATCTTTTCATCGATCCGGTTGGCTAATATTTCAGCGCCCAGAAAATCAAGAATACTGCTTTTACGGATAATTTCCTGCCCTTCTTGTTGCTCTACTATTTTTTTGGTTAGTTGCGCCCAATTTATTAGCGCCCACTCTGCCAAGTAATCCTTCACAATCGCCTGCGCATTTGATTTTTCAGTATCCGCTGTTGCTTGTCCGCCCCATTTCGCAACACTAGCAATTAAGCGAGTATCATCGTCTTTATCCGCAGGAATATAATGTTGCTCAATGAGTTCGGTTTTATAAGAATGCAGCATCACTTTCTGTACCAAATGATACAGCATATGCTCGTCTGGCCTATTAGCTTTTTCTTTGGCCCATTTGTTGACACAAGCGGGCGTCATTAATAATTGGCTGATGACATCTGGCGGCAGATTTTCAATCCCCTCCTTATTCATATCAAGCAATGCTAGCATTATTTCATTGCTTGCCTTAAGATTTTTTGCCTCCGTTAATTCCTGATTAAGATTAAGCCATGCGCAGATATGCTGCAAAGCTCTGAGCCCATCTTCTGATTTAATCGGCAGTTTTTTTAGTAAAAAATGGCCCTGTTCAACGCTTAATTTTTGTAGCGTTGCTTGGGTGGACAGTATGGCCGCAATGGCATTCGAATGCTTAAGTTGAGTTAATTCCTGCGCAGACAAATGCGTAGCTAATTTTTGCAAGTAAGCGATACCTAAGCCTTTTTCCACATCGCTTGAACATAATCTGAAATCGGTTAGGACACAGTTAATAATAGCCATTACATTTCTGCTAATGGTTCTAGGTAAGTCAGCAAAATTTCTTCCGTCTATCCAAGCGAGCACTGTTTGTAGTTCCTTACTCGCATTGCCTTGTCTAACCAACACTTCAAATAAGCTCAAGCAAGTTTTTTCATCTAACCTTGCTAACAGTTCTTCGTCGGTAAGCATCATTGCTACCACTGGGGGGTAAGTCACTGCACTTAGCATGTCGCTCGGTATTTGTCTAAGAAGATAATAAGGAGTAATGTTTTTTATTTGGTTAGGCTCATTTTCAATCTCATTGAATTTAATTATTTTATTAATGCAGCTTGCTGAATTTAATATGCCTAACTTTAAAATAGCTTTTCCTTGAGCCTCTAAAGCATTCGATTGTGATAGGTAATAAAGATGATTGACATCGATAGTTGAAATACAGGCTGTAAGTATGTTTATGTCATTTTTAAACTCCGTTTGACACTCCGGCATTGTTAAGAGCGCTTCTAGTAATATCAGTGTGGCTGCTTGCTCAACGGGCGTTGCATTATTTTTACTATGCTTAGTTAAAATGATGTCTCTAATAATAAGCTTTCTGCTTATATTTTGCTTACCATACTCTGCCGAAGCTAACTCAGTAAAGTTTAATAGCTGCGATAATGGTTTTTTTAATATTTCCGCTTTAATATCCGCTAAATATGTTGGATTCGTTAACACCCATTCTCTAAACATCCACAAAGGCGTCATTGCTAATCCGTACTCGACTTGCTCTTCTTCCGCTAAGCTTAGCATAGTAATTAACGTAGTCGATGGAAGTTCAAAAAAACTCGCCAGGTAATTAAACATGGTTTGTGCTGGTGAATTTGTCGGCATATTAAAATTAGCTTCGTAGTCCTGCCATTCTTTTGCATATCCTTCTTGGAATAAATAAGGCAATACAAGCTGTGCAATATTTTGATCACACCAGCTTCCAGGCAGGTTATTTTGTTTGCTAGCCTGATAATCTTTAGCAAGAACACTATTTTTATTAGCTTGAATTTCATTAAAGAAATATCGGGCGTAAAGCGACTGCGCTGCTTTATTTCCATGCGCAATAATAGCTTCAGCTAATTTTTGCAACGCTGCCATTTGCTCCTGCTCAGAAAAATATTTCTTCAGCAACGTATCAAAGTGCTTGATGCCTATTTTAATTAATATCTGGGGATTACTTAACATTAGCTTAAGCAGTTCATTTCTTCTAGCTAAACCACCTTCGACTTCATACCTTTGGCCAGCATCATCTTGGGTAATTAATGATATAAACTCATTTAATAGTGCTGCTTCATGGTTGGTTAAATAGCTAAAGCACCAAACAAAAAAACTATTATCTTCAAAAAAGGGTTGCTGTCGATTTATATAAGAAAATAATAAATCATATATTTTGCCAGCTTTGCTTGCTGAGTTTTCTATTAAATTTATCCATTGTTTTGAACTGGTTTC
>CAIUAS010000077.1 GCA_903897205.1 uncultured Gammaproteobacteria bacterium | reverse complement strand
TCCATTTCTGCGATATTTTGCTCTATTTTTTGCGCAGCTTCCCATTCTTGGGTGGCTGCTGTGCCGTTCTCTAACTGGTCGTGATTATAATGAATATAAGCCTGTAAGTTATTATAACCATTGTTTTTTTTCCAGGTTTTTTTGGGTTGTAAATTATGCTCGCTGCCTTTTAACCAAGTGTTTTTATCGGGAATTTTGGGAATATTGTTTAAATCGTCCTGTTTTTTTTGTTCAACCTGTTTTAGTTTATTGTTTGCATGGTTAACGAGTAATAAACCTAGCCCAAAGAACACGGTGGTGACATAACCAAGCTTTTTTAAGGTCTCTAAGTTATTTTTTTGATTGATATATTTAGCTTCAATGGTTTTTTTCTGGTGCTGAATTAATTCTGCTTGCTGAAGTTTAAACTGAGAATAGGCCGGAGTAGTGTAATTCTCATAATGTAAATCGGCATTTTTTTGATATAGCTCATAAGCTTTTTCGGCTTCTTGCTGAAACAAAGAATCTTGTTGTTTTTTATAATTAGAATAGTATTTTTCAAGCTCGTGATTAAATTGTTTTGCCGATGCGTTGCTGTCAGTCTTATCACTAAAATTATGACTGTTGGATTTGAAGGAGGAGTTTCCCCAGTAATCGAATGTTTGTTTTGGCCACCAGTCCGGTGCGACTGCATATTTACTGCGTGCTTCTGCATCTTTTAACGTCTCATAAGCGCCGCTTATTATTTTAAAGCAGGCGTCTGCTTCCTCTTTAGCAAGTGGATCGCATTTGTCAGAGTGGTATTTTTTGGCTAATTCAAAGTATCGTGATTTCAACGCCTTTTCTGCGTTAGGAGAATCATTTAGTTGTTCAGGCGTGATGTTGAAGATTTCATAATAGTTTTGTTGTTTTAATGCGGATAAATCATGTGCTAGTTCTGCTGTGCTTAACATATTATTACTCCTAGTTTACCTGCCTAAATAGTTATTTTTTTAAATAATTTGTTTGTGGCGTGTTCTATAGAGCTAGTATTAAGCAATTGCTAAAAGCTTGCTAGTTGGGGATAACGTTAGCTAGGGTAATTACTAAAAGCGTGTTATCTGATCGATGTGTATCCTCCGGAAATTCCTTTTTTAGATAATACTATTTGCCAGACTTGAATATCACGTGCTCGAAAAGCACCGGCGCTGGCAAGTAAGTAAAAATTCCACATGCGATAAAATTGTTCGTCGTATTGTGATTTAAGTGTTTCCCAGTGTTGATTAAAATGCTGGTGCCAAGCCATTAAGGTTTTGTCATAGTCGGCACCAAAATTATGCCAGTCTTCCATGACAAATAAACCTTCGATGTGGCGGCTAATTTGTTGTATGGATGGGAGTGCACCGTTGGGAAAGATGTATTTTGTGATCCATTCATTGGGAAGCAGGGTGCTGATGTTGTTGCCAATGGTGTGTAATAAGAATAAACCACCTTCTGCTAGGCAGCGGTAGGTTGTGTTTAGGTAGGTGCGATAATTTTTGTGGCCGACATGTTCAAACATGCCTATGGAGCAGATGCGATCGAAAGGTTCGTTGAGGTCGCGGTAATCCTGTAGTCGGATTTCAATAGGTAAATCTCGACAATTTGCTTCAGCGAATT
This sequence comes from uncultured Gammaproteobacteria bacterium, assembly GCA_903897205.1. Lineage (GTDB taxonomy): Bacteria > Pseudomonadota > Gammaproteobacteria > CAIUAS01 > CAIUAS01 > CAIUAS01. Next base: position 7,406 of record CAIUAS010000077.1, on the reverse strand, counting down.
TTTTTTGCTCTGCTGAGATGGTTATGCCGACAATATTAACGCGATATTTTTCAGCAGCGTATTTAGCAAAACCACCCCAGCCGCAACCGATGTCTAAAACACGCATGCCTGGTTGTAGTTGTAATTTTTGGCAAATTAATTCGAGTTTGGCTTCTTGGGCTTCGTTTAGGGTGGTGCTGTTTTTCCAATAGGCGCAGCTGTAGTTCATGCGTTTGTCGAGCATACCCTGGAAAAGATCGTTGCCTAAATCATAATGTCGTTTGCCGACTTGTTTTGCGCGAGATTTGCTTTGCAGATTAATAAATTGCGTGAAAAATAAACGCAATTTATCACGCAGTATACTGTATAAAAAACGTTTGTCGGCTAATACGATATTTTCTAAATCAGCACGTAATAAGCGAAAAAAGAATTCATCTAGTTTTTCACATTCCCACCAGGCATTCATATAAGTTTCGCCTAGCGCTAAAGCGGCTGATTTTAATAAGGATTCGTAAAAACGTTGATCTTTTATCTGAATGTCATAGCAGTTATTACCATTAATTTCGATGCCGGCTCTAAGAAGTAATTCATGAATAATCTGGACGGATTTATTGCTCATAAAGAAATTCCTTTGCTAAATATTTTGCAAATTCACCAGTTGTTCCTGTAGTTTTTGTATGGCTGTTTCGCTTTCTGCTTGGCGATTTTTTTCTTTGGCTACAATTTCCGGTGGCGCACTATTAATAAAATTTTCATTGGCTAATTTTTGCATGGCGTGTTGTAAATCTTTATTTAATTGGGCGATTTCTTTTTGGATGCGAGCAGTTTCTGCTTGTACGTCAATTAAGCCAGCCATCGGAACATGTAATTGTAAATCACCCACTAGAACCATTGCCGTTGGCGGTAATTTTTCTGCGGAGTTTACTAGTTCAATCGAGGTGATTTTTGCCAATGTTTTAATAAGCACTTGTTGTTTTTGCAAGCGCTCTTGATCGAGTGCGTTGCCATGCTGACAGAGCAGAGGAATCGATTTGCCAGGGTTAATATGCATTTCACTGCGTAAAGTGCGTAAGCTGGTAATGACAGTTTTAATCCAATCTAATTCATTGACGGCGGCGTCATCAATTTTGCTGCTATCAACAGAAGGATAAGGTTGTAGCATGATTGATGTGATGTTGTTGTTTAATAAGGGTGCAACACGCTGCCAGATTTCTTCTGTGATAAATGGCATGAGAGGATGTAGTAAACGTAATAAAGTTTCTAAGACGTGTGCTAAAGTGAAGCGCGTCGCATTTTGTTGGGATGGCGCTGTTTGTGCATTCATTAACGTGGGTTTGGCTAATTCTAAATACCAGTCGCAATATTCGTTCCAGGTGAATTCATAGAGTGTTTGCGCTAATAAATCAAAGCGGTAATTCGCAAAATAATCATGCGCTTGTTGAACCGTGGTTTGTAAGCGGCTGAGGATCCATTGATCGGCTAAGGTAAAGTCTAAGTTATTTGCGGGTGTTTCAATGGTTTTGTTTTCTGTGTTCATTAATACGTAGCGTGCCGCATTCCAAAGTTTATTGCAGAAGTTGCGGTAGCCTTCAACGCGGCCTAAATCAAATCGAATATCCCGGTTGGTTGAGGCGAGGGCGCAATAGGTAAAGCGCAATGCATCGGTGCCATAGGCGGAGATGCCTTCTGGAAATTGTTTTTTGGTGGCTTGGGCAATTTTTTGGGCCATTTGAGGTTGCATTAAGCCGGTGGTGCGTTTGGTGATTAAGGCTTCGAGTTTAATGCCATCGATGATGTCGATAGGATCTAAGACATTGCCTTTGGATTTTGACATTTTCTGACCTTCGTGATCGCGGATTAAGCCAGTCACATAGACATCACGGAAAGGAACTTGACCTGTCAGTTTCAGGCCAAGCATGCTCATGCGGGCGACCCAGAAAAAGATAATGTCAAAGCCAGTCACGAGTACATTGGTCGGATAAAATAGTTTTAATTCGGGTGTTTGTTCAGGCCAACCTAACGTAGCGAAAGGCCATAATGCGGAAGAAAACCAGGTGTCTAAGACGTCGTTTTCTTGTTCTAAGTTTATCTCTTTGGTTAAGCCATATTGTTCACGAATGCTAGCTTCGCTTTCGCCTACATAAATATTACCTTGGTCGTCGTACCAGGCGGGTATTCGGTGTCCCCACCATAATTGACGGCTGATGCACCAATCTTCGATGTTTTCTAGCCATTGTAAATAAGTTTTCGTCCAGCCTTCTGGGATAAAACGAATTTGCTCGGTTTTAACGGCGTTAATGGCGGGTTCTGCTAAGGGTTTCATTTTCATGAACCATTGATCGGTTAGGTAAGGTTCGATGATAACGCCAGAGCGATCGCCGCGCGGTACTTTAAGAGTGTGAGGTTCAATTTTCTCAATTAAATCTTGAGCTTCTAAATCGGCGACTATTTTTTTGCGGGCGGCGAAACGCTCCATGCCGCGATAGGCCGTAGGTGTATTTTCATTTAAGTGCGCGTTGGGCGTAAAGATATTAATTTGTGGTAATTGATGGCGCTGGCCCATGGCGTAGTCATTAAAATCATGGGCAGGGGTGATTTTAACGCAGCCGGTACCGAATTCTTTATCCACCATGCCATCGGCAATAATGGGAATAGTTCTATCCGTTAAAGGGAGGATTAGCGGTTGGCCAATCAGGGAGTTGTAGCGTTTGTCATCGGGATGAACTGCAACGGCGACGTCTCCTAAGAGTGTTTCTGGTCGTGTGGTGGCCACGGTGATATATCCATTGCCATTAGCTAAGGGATAGCGTATGTGCCATAAATGGCCTTGTTCTTCTGTGGAAACGACTTCAAGATCGGAAATTGCAGTTAATAATTGGGGATCCCAATTGACTAAATATTGGCCGCGATAAATTAAGCCTTCTTGGTATAAATCAATAAATACTTTTTCAACCGCTTTGCTGAAGGAGGGATCCATGGTGAAGCGCTCGCGAGACCAATCAACCGATGAACCCATGCGACGCATTTGGTGGGTGATAGTGCCGCCTGATTGTGCTTTCCATTCCCATACTTTACTGACAAAAGCTTCTCTACCTAAATCATGACGCTTTATATTTTCAGCGAGTAGTTGGCGTTCAACGACCATTTGCGTGGCGATTCCTGCATGATCAGTGCCAGGTTGCCATAACGTTGCTAGCCCTTGCATGCGGTGATAGCGTGTTAACGCATCCATTAGGGTGAGCTGAAAACCGTGCCCCATATGGAGGCTCCCAGTGACATTGGGTGGGGGGAGCATGATGCAATAAGCGTTAGCGTTAAGGTTGTTTGGTTTGAAAAATTGGTTGTTTTCCCAGGTTTGGTACCAGTGGGATTCAATTTGTTGTGGTTCGTAAGTTTTTTCCATGGTGTATTTTGTTATGTTATAAAAGGTTGTGGGGGACTATGAGCTTTCTATAGTTAGGATAAATTTTAAGTTAAGGTTAACAGTGAAGGTTCTTTCATGATTTAGTTAAATCGTGGGTTGTTAGTTCGCAGTTGTCCGTTTTGTATTGACGAAATTTTTTTCGGCAGATTTCTTTTGATTTATTTTCATTGGGCACGATTTCAATGACTCGTTTGAATTTATTGTAAAAAGGTAAGATGTCCTTTGTTAAATTCAATAATATATCATGAGGCTTAGTAGGTTCTTGTCCAAAGCCAATAATGATGAATGGTTTTATAGTACTTGTTTGAGTAGCTAAATGGTGAGGAATAAAGGCGTCGTCTCGAAATGTCCATAATAAATCGTCAAGTGTTTTTGCTTCATCTTCATTATTTACTTGTACGTAAACATAATTTTTTTGCTGATAGGCTTTATCAAGTAAACGGCAAACAAAACCGAAACTGGTCTCGTAAGAGCTTTCATTAATTAGATAAAAATCAACTTTGGGCATATGAGTTGCTCGTTGGTAAATAGGCGTCTAATTTGTGGCTGTGTCGGTTGTATCCGTTATTGCGGCGTTTTCGTTGGTTGTCGTTGGTTTTTTCTTTATAGCAAGGGGCGATTTCTTGTCCGATTTAGATAAGGTCGCAGTTGCTAGTTTAGGGATTTTAGCGTTTTTTTCCCAATGTGCCATGGCCGGAGCGGCTACCTTCTCAAAGGGATGGGCCGTTGCGTAATTCATAATTTGATTGGCGTAATCTAAGCCTGCTTGTGGATCAGCTGTTTTAAACATGGATAGGGCACAGGCTTGTACTTGGTCAGCATTAGAAGGATCGCTGACGATATGTCCACATTTGTCCCACATTTTAGTAATTATCTCGCTGGCGGTAGCCACATTTTTGCAAGGCTTAATGATTTCAGCGGGAGTGATTTGATAGGTTTTGAGCCAACGGCTAGAAATTTGAGTCACGCCGATATTAACAAGGTTATCTTGCTGTATTTGCTGATCAATATAATTTGTAGCCTGATCAATATTGGGAAAGATGGTTGAGTTACCGCTGGCTGGTGTTACCATTAAGGGGTTATTTTTTGATCCTACTTGGATCATGGCGTTGGTAATTGAGTAATTCTGAAAAAGACTGCACGCCATAACTAACGTAACGATGTCCATCATAGGTTTAGCTTCTCCGCGATGGTGAATATTAAAATGAATTTATGTGATGGCGAATGTTAGCAGGTAGGCATACATTAGTAAATGAGCTTAACTTCCAGTAAAAATACTTTATTTTTACTGGGGATAAGTTAATTTTTATTCTGAACTAAATTAAGAAATTCAGCGCGTAAACTGCTATCTTTGCGTAGGCTGCCTAACATCATGGAAGTTGTCATAACAGAATTTTGTTTTTCTACGCCCCGCATCATCATGCACAGATGCTGCGCTTCTAAAATAACACCCACTCCTGCTGCTTGCGTAACTTGAAATATACAATCAGCAATTTGTTTAGTTAATTTTTCTTGTACTTGCAAACGTCGTGCAAATACATCTACTAGGCGAGCGATTTTTGATAAGCCTATAATTTTCCCTTGCGGGATGTAAGCGATATGACATTTGCCAATAAAGGGTAATAGGTGATGTTCACACAATGAATAAAGTTCAATATTTTTAACTATCACCATTTCTTCCATGTCTGAAGCAAAGAGAGCACCATTAATGATTTCATGGATATCTTGTTGATAGCCTTGCGTTAAGTAACGCATGGCTTCTGCAGCGCGCTTGGGCGTGTTTTGCAAACCCTCGCGTGAAAGGTCTTCACCTAATAGTTCGATAATTTGTGCGAATTGTTGTTCCACAATAGTTGCCTTTATTTAACCTGGGGGCCAGCTCATTTCGCGGCCGCCTAATAGGTGAAAATGTAAATGAAAAACGGTTTGGCCTGCGCCAGCATTACAATTATTGACGACACGATAGCCTTGCTCAGCAATATCGCAATCTTTAGCAAGTTTTTGTGCGGTATGCAGAATATGGCCTATTAAAGGCATATCAATGTCGGTGATATCATTAAGTGTTGCTATGTGTTTGCGCGGAATAATCAGTTTATGGATGGGCGCGCGTGGGTGAAGATCATCAAAAGCGACCACTAAATTATCTTCATAGATAAGCTTGGTTGGTAGTTCTTTTTGGGCAATTTTGCAAAAAATGCATTCCATCAAGTTGTCCTTTTAGATTACAATGCCAGCTATTTTACAATCGTTTGAGCTAAAAGAGTACCTGAACTGCAGGAATATTTAGTAAATTAACTTTTTAATTTTAGAGGAAGCATAGCACTATGAATCAATTTGATAATATTACACCAGGCAAAGATGCGCCATCTGATATTAATGTTATTATTGAAATTCCAACCCAGAGTGATCCAGTCAAGTATGAAGTGGATAAAGAAACCGGCACGCTTTGCGTAGATCGTTTTATGAGTACGGCCATGTATTATCCCTGTAATTATGGTTATGTTCCGCAAACCTTGTCAGAAGATGGCGATCCGGTGGATGTATTAGTGATTACGCCTTTTCCGTTGATTAGTGGTTCCGTTATTCGTTGTCGTCCAGTAGGGATATTGCGGATGGAAGATGAATCGGGCATCGACGCAAAAATTTTGGCTTTACCGGTAGATAAACTTACGCAACAATATCTCAATATAAAATCATTGCAAGATTTACCTGTCGGCACATTAGAGGCTATTCGGCATTTCTTTGAGCATTATAAAGACTTAGAAAAAGGTAAATGGGTCAAGGTGCAAGGGTGGGAAGGAATTGAGCCGGCTAAACAGGAAATAATAGCGGGTATTCAACGTTACAAAGAACATAAGAAAGCTAAGTAATTTTGTAGGGTTAGATGATGTCTGCGCGGGATGCTCATGGGCATGGTCTGCTTTAAGAAATAGATGTTTCCATTTGAGAGGGTGAGTTTAGTAATAATGAGCCAAGTAAATTCTAAAATAAAAGTAGCTGTGTTATATGGTGGTCGTTCTGGTGAGCATGAGGTTTCTCTGCAATCTGCCGCTTCTGTCGTTAAATATTTAGACTCGAATAAATTTGAGGTTGTGCCTATTGGCATCGATAAAGAAGGCCAGTGGCACTTAAATGATTTAAAGCAAATGACGTGTGATGCTTCTTTAAAGGCATTGCCTTTAACAACAAAAGGCTCTGCCTTATTACCTTCACCAGGAGATGTAGCTAAGCAAGCTCATGGGTCTGAACCATTGCCGCGCGAATATAAATTATTTGATGTGGTATTTCCGGTGATGCATGGCACTTTTTGTGAAGATGGAACTTTGCAAGGATTGCTAGAGCTTGCTGATGCGCCTTATGTAGGATCGGCAGTATTAGCTTCGGCTATAGCGATGGACAAAGATATTGCTAAACGATTAATTGCGGCGGCGGGTATAAAAATAGTGCCATTTTCCACTATTAAAATAGGAGCTTGGAATAATAACCCTGCAGAATTTACTCAGTGGATAGGTCAAGAGTTTGGGTTTCCGGTTTTTGTAAAACCAGCTAATACCGGTTCTAGTGTGGGTGTTCAAAAAGTGAAGCGAGCAGAAGAGCTATTTGCCGCGATAACAGAAGCGTTTCTTTATGATACTAAAATTTTAATCGAAAAAGCTTTAACGGTGCGCGAGATCGAATTATCGGTATTAGAAAACTCAAACTATGGTAAGCCGGCTTTAGTTAGTGTTGCAGGGGAAGTGATTCCTAAGCACGAATTTTATTCGTATGAAGCGAAATATCTTGATGCAAATGGTGCGCAATTAGTAATTCCCGCGTCTATATCTGCTGAAAAAATGCAGGAAGCTCAAACATTAGCGGCGCAAATTTTTGATTTGTTAGAATGTGAAGGTATGGCAAGGATTGATTTCTTTATGGAAAAAGAAACGGGCGAATTATATTTTAACGAAGCAAATACTATTCCAGGTTTTACTAATATTAGTATGTATCCAAAATTATGGGAAGC
>CAIUAS010000076.1 GCA_903897205.1 uncultured Gammaproteobacteria bacterium | reverse complement strand
CCAATGCGTTTATAAAAAAACAAACTGCCGACATTCTTTTAACTATCGGCCGTCAATGCAGAGAGATAAAACAGACACCAAAGCGATATAGTGTATTAATTCTTTTAGATCAATCGAATTGCAATCACGAGGCTATTTGTTCATTAAAAGAAACGATCATAAACCAAGTAATTCAAGATATAAAAGCTAATTATGACATGCAGGATGAGCTAGAATATTTACAAAAACATGGTTGGCTACAGGACTCTGATAAAAATATTTTAGATGATTTACTAGAAAAAAATGAGCTTAATGAAATTTTCTGCCCAGAAGAGCCTTCCGACAGTGAAGCTGAAAACAGTGACTCTACTCCAGAGCATGGCTATGATGGTAAAGAATATGATCCTGAAAACGGCCACAACTACTGGAAAAAATAAAGTTTCTTAGCAAGAAGCTAGAAGATCTTAATGACAATTTAACTAAAGCTTTTAAGCGCCTGAAAAAACACTGGCCAGCAAATCCAAAAACGTTCAAATCGTTAAGTGAAGACTTTATTCAAGCAAAAAATAATTTTGAAGATGCATTAGAGAGATACGAAGGAAAAACAGATAAATTCGAAAGCATCCAACGAGAACTTTCTCATAAAGATTTTTACGGTTTTATCCCAGAGATACCACTAGAGTTCAGCGATCCTATCTATAAAAAATACCGCAAATATCTTAAGAAAGCTGATAGTTTATATAACATCCATATCACTATAAATTTTTCAGGTTTTATAGTAACAAAACGAACAATAGATGATGAACTCGTTCAAAAACCAACTGAGTTTAAAACCGAAACATCAGAAATAATATTACCTAATGAAAATGAAATAGCACAAGCAGAATTTAAAAAACAACAGCGAGTTAACACAAAATTTTTTCGCGTTAAACTTAAAGGAAATGGGTTATCTTATCCTCTTAAAGCGGATAAAGATTCGACCAAGCTTTATAATGCCATCATGCACAATCTACAACATTTAGAAGCTCCTCCCATTAAATTAGACCCATATGCCGCGCGTTCAGTTATCATTGCTTTAGCCAATGTATTAAAATTCCATCCAAAGAAAGAATTTCCCAGAAATTTATATTTCTCAATTGGTAACACAATTCTTGCCCTTGAAAAAACACGCCATAACAGTAAATTCCAGCGCGGCAATATGTTGGTGAAGTGCAAAAATACATTTAAAGGTGAACCCATTTATCTTGCTGAAGCTTATGGCAATGATAAGATTCAAAAACATGTGGAACGGGTCACCGGCTCAGTCGCCCGAGAAATGCAATTGGCCAAACTGATGCGAAAAAAAACCGTAACAATGGCCTCATTCACTCCTGATGATTTTAATGCTGATTTAAAAATTAACCTTGGTAATGAGAGTTCGTTAAATCTAAGCAAATGCACGGATAAAAACTTGGCGTGGTTAGAATATTATATCCATTTCCTAAACAAACTGAACTTTTTGCGAAGCATCTTTGAAGTCGTCCGTCGATTATACCGTGATAAAGCTAACGGTCAGGTTTATGCCTATGAAACACCTTTCGCTAAAAGAAGCGATGAATTACCTATCGGATGTGCGCAAGCAAGAACATCCATTTTATTGCAGCAAGGCGCAATAAAATGTCAGGACGTTTTTGGCAACAGTACAATATCTACTCCTATGCGCTTAACCTTATCGAATAAAGCACAGCTTGAATATCTTTATAATGCGACAGAAGATCGCGCAATTTATGGCACTGTCACGGGAATAACCTCATCAGAACATTCAAATATACGAGAACAAAAAATTGCCCTTATAGAGGAAAAAATTAAATTAACTAATGCTAAATTCTTTGCGCATTCTAATAAAAATTCCCCTGGTAAACGCAAAATTGATGACCATACTACCTCCACACGATCTATGTATACTGAAATGTGCGAAGAATATGGTTCCGGGAATGAATCTTCAAGCAGTGATAGTGACTATTCGAGTGATGAAGATGCTAACAAGAAGCCTAAAAATAAGCTTTAAAAATCAAGCCGCATAACAATACCATCTTCTTTGGCGCCTTGTTCTGCGGGATAATAGCGAGCCCTGTTTCCGACCTGAATGAAATGTAATTTCTCATAAAGCCGGATAGCTGCTAAATTCGAGACCCGCACTTCTAAAAAAAGTTGTTTAACTTGCTGCTGCTGTGCCAATTCAATGACATGCTGCAGCAATAATTGCCCATAACCTTGGCGATGATATTTTGCTTTAATCGCAACATTTAAAATATCGGCTTGTTGCATAGCACAAGCCAAAATAATAAATCCAATTATTTCTTGCTTAACCACCAACACCCAACATTCATAATGCGCAGCTAAACAATCTTGCAACATGCCAAGCGCCCATGGAAAATTTTGTTCTTGTTCAATAAGCAAAACGGCCGATAAATCGGCCGCTTGCATAGGACGGATCAAATAATTATTTTTTGTCATTCGTATTTTTTTTAGGAATATAAAGATCAGTTATTGTTCCCTCAAACACTTCTGCCGCCATGGCAACGGTTTCTGATAAAGTAGGATGCGCATGAATGGTGAGTGCAATATCTTCCGCATCGCAACCCATTTCAATAGCCAAACCTAGTTCAGCAATTAATTCACCCGCATTTGGCCCAACAATTCCAGCACCAATAACGCGATGCGTGTCATTATCAAATAATAATTTAGTCATTCCCTCATCACGACCTTGACCTAACGAACGGCCGCTAGCTGCCCAGGGAAATACGCCTTTACCATAATTAATGCCTTTAGCTTTTGCTTCAGTTTCAGTCATGCCAACCCAAGAAACTTCTGGATCGGTATAGGCAACGGATGGAATGCAAAGCGGTTCAAAATAATGTTTTTTGCCAGCAATCACTTCAGCTGCCACACGACCTTCATTCGTTGCCTTATGCGCTAACATAGGATTACCCACAATATCACCAATCGCAAAAATGTGGGGCACATTGGTGCGTAATTGATTATCAACCGGAATAAATCCCCGTTCATCAACCTGCACACCCGCTGCTTCTGCCCCTATTAACTTACCATTTGGCTTACGGCCTACTGCCGCCAAAATGCGATCATAACGTACCGGTTTATCAGGTGCTTGTTCGCCTTCAAAAGTAACCCATAGGCCATCTTTCTTGGCTTCTACTTTGGTTACTTTAGTTTTTAACATAATGTTATAGTGTTTGCTCACGCGCTTAAAAAATGGCGTAACGATATCTTTATCTGCCCCTGGCATTAGCATGTCCATCAATTCAACCACACTGATTTTAGCACCCAATGCATGATATACAGTCGCCATTTCCATGCCGATAATACCACCGCCTAAGACGAGCATCTCACCATCCACTGCCTTTAATTCTAAAGCGCCAGTCGAATCAATAATACGAGGATCATCTGGTAAAAAGGGTAAGCGCACAGGTTGCGATCCCGCTGCAACAATAGCATTCTCAAAATTAATAACTTGCGCACCTTGCGCAGTTTGGACGGTAATTTGATGCGAGCCGGTAAATTTACCTTCTCCTTGAATGACGTCAATTTTGCGCTGTTTGGCGAGCGCCTTTAAGCCGGCAGTTAAGCGTTTAACTACGCTGTCTTTCCAAGCACGTAATTTATCTAAGTCAATGGAAGGTTTGCCATAGTTAATCCCATGATCTGCCATGAAATTGGTTTCATCAATTACCTTAGCCGCATGCAATAAAGCCTTTGACGGAATGCAGCCTACATTTAAGCAAACGCCACCTAAAGTTTCATAGCGTTCAATTAAGGTGACTTTCTTACCCAAATCAGCCGCCCGAAAAGCCGCCGTGTAACCGCCAGGACCGCTACCTAATACTACAACTTCTGTTTTCACTTCACTCATGATAGTTCCTTAATAGGTCAGTTCAATAAAATGGACAGCATTTTAGCAGAATTCCTAAAATATTCCTAACCTGAGCATCTTCCAATACAACATGAAGCAGAATAGTTTTTAGATATTTAAGCTAGAAGTAAATTAATTGGTATGTTTAGGGCTGTTTACAAATAGTGCAATCAAATGACTTTCTTGTTCGCCATCCAGTTTACGAGATTTATAGTATTTATACGGTTTACGATTAAGGGCAGCGTACAATCCTTCTTTCACAAAACGCTCTTTGACTCGCAAATAGGCCAGGCCCCGCAGGACTTGCGTCTGCTTGTAATAAAAGGGGCTTTACGGCTGGCTTTGGTTAGGTTTTTTCTGAGGCAATTCGTTTATAAAAATTTTTTACTGGCTTAATATTTCCTTAAGTATTCATTGCTATAATTCTTATATGAACATTAATAAAATTAGCTCAACTAAAGGGGGAGTGGATTATGCTGTTAGGTGAAGGTTTAAATGCTGTTGAAGCAAAGGTGGGTGCATTTTCTGGTTACAAGATGTTCGGTGGGCACAGCTGTGAGAATATTTCTTATTCGCAAAAACCTGCACAGCAATTTTTAAGACAAGTTGGCGTGCCTGATTTGCAACCTATGCCGCAATCAAATGGAAATACAATGTCCTATCCTGGTTTGTCATATACAAATCATGGTCAGCTTTTAGCGTACGGCAACTATCAAGATATTCAAGTGCATAGCTTTATGCTGGGTAATCAGGCAACTCTGACTATTCCTGGTCAGCGTGTTAATAGACTTTTAGGTAACGCTGGAGTTTATATTAACACAGATATTATTTCCCAGGAGGAATATTGGAATTGTATACAGAATCAGCAAAACACCTCTCAAAGACTGCAAGCCGCCCAGCAACATAGGAATAAAAGTGCGTCTGTTGATTCGACTACCTATACAACGCGAGGGGATTTTTTACAAAACAAAGCTGTCGGAATTTGTCATTATCAAGAGATTGATCTGTTAGTGACCTATCAGAATGGCCCGGATGGCAAGGCCTATGCTGTGCCACGTAATGGGCAAATTGATGTGAATGCACCAGCGATATTGTTGCTTTCTACACCTGCATTAAATTTTGCTTATGGAGCTGCATACGCAAATTTTTCAGATGTAAACTTGAAATATGTTACGGGCATGTATCGTAATTTGTTTAATGCAGCACAGCAGCAAGGTAGGCAATATATTGCCATGCCGGCTATGGGACTAGGTGTTTTTGGCGGTGACCCAAATCTCTATTTTTCGGCCTTGATGGCCGCGGCCAAAGAATTTCTAACTTTGAATATTATCTATCATCCTGCTGGAAATTCTGCTTTATTCAAACAGTATTTAAATGCTACAGGCAGCCCGCAAAATGTTGTAGAAGCAACAAAAGATGTGATGTTTATTGCAGATGAGCTAACCAAAAACGGAAAACCTTGCGCCTTAGTTAACCCATCGGATTCTGCAGTCGGTTTTGGTCTATATGATGTTGGAATGTTCTGGAAAGATGGCAGAGGCGCAAACTATGTCGGCGAAGAACATATTGGTTCAGTGACAACTGGGCCGCTGAATAGCCGTATGTTGAATCCTGATTCTTACTGTAAAAATATTTATACTTACAGCGCTAAACCTGTCGTTCAGGCAGCGCCTCCTCAGCAGCCAAGCCAAATGATGCAACCACAGCAGCCTAATATGACGCAATTTAACCCAACTGCTTCGACGGTTGTGAATCAATCTGGGTATAGTATTGGAATGACACAATCTAATCCAGGTTGGCAATTGCCGCAGGTAGGAAACCCTGGCGTAATGGCACTTGTATCGCCAAGTGTGAGTCAGTGGCCAATAATTCATCCTGCGCCGCAGCAGCCGCCAATGCAATCGCAAATGTATCAACAACAAATGCAGAACATCAATTTGATGGGCTCACAAGGACAGTTTGGATATCCCGCGCCGATGTTTTCTCCACCTGTAGTGCAGCCACCCGCATATAATACGTACGCAACTCAACAACCAATGTCCACTATAGTTAATGTAACGGGGCAACCAAACAACAATAACGTTGGATGGCAATCGCCGCAGCTGGGGTATTCTCCGGCAGTTCCAACTGCGCCAGTATATGTGCCGCCAGGATATTCTCAGGTTGGCAATGGCGTTCCATCATTTTGGCAGCAGCCCCCATCTTCAAATTCTGTTCAAATGAAAAAAATTTGGGAGTTTGACCAATACAAAACATTAGAAAGTTATCAAAATATTTCTTTTGGCCAAGACATTATTAAGTTTCAAACTGACTTCAAGTCGCTGTGCGAAATATCCGATTTTCCAAAGTTTGCAAACAAAACTTTATTAGATTTTGTTTCCCAACTAAATTTGCGGTTTCTTCCAGTAAATATACCAACCGCCATTCAGTTACTCAAAGATGAGTTCCAACTTTTGTTGGATAAAATAGAAGGTACCTACCCTGGATTTAAAAAAGCTTTTAATGGGCATAAAGATTCCTTGCTAAGGTATGTGGCATTTTGTGATATTTGCTCAACTCGAGATCGGAAGTGCAATAGTCCGGTTGAAGCAAGCCAAGTTGTTGCTGATCTTAAAATAAAATTGAAAAATTATTTGGAATCAGACGTCTACAAAGTTAAAACGTTCGGCTTCGCAATGTTTAATCCTTTCGAAAATTTCATGAGCAACATGCTGGATGATATTGAAAAAATTGAAAAGGGATTATCAAAAAAACAGGAGCCACAATTTAAAACTTGATAATCAAGTTTTTTTCCTTGCCGCCATTGTCAGCTTCTTCCATTATCTATTAGGGGCTGTTTACAATTTGCTGTAATAAATTGATTTATAAGAGCAAACTCGTAAAATTG
>CAIUAS010000075.1 GCA_903897205.1 uncultured Gammaproteobacteria bacterium | reverse complement strand
TAGTTAATATCTCAAGAGCTACTTGATTAAATTTAGGTATGTTTATAATAAAACATATAAAAAAATAAACGTCTAGTGCAATACTGCGGTAATTTAAAACAATTTGTTGCTGAGTTTTTATATTAGCAAAAAAATCAGTTAGTTCTTTGCTGGTTGCGATTTGCGGACAACTGGCTTTTATTTTATTGCATAAGCTCGTTGTTTCACAAAAAATATCTCTGATTATATTAAATGGTGTTGCAATTGCTTCATAATCTACTTGTGTAATATTATTTGAATTTTTTGTAAGGTTTTCCCGTTGATCATTGTAATAATTAGTGTGCTCAACATAGGCATTTGAGGTTTCCCGAAAAAGTGCAGCATATTCACGTTTTGTATTGTTATCATTTGCGTGATGACGAACTACTGCTGTCGAGAAAGTTTTTAAAGTTGCGGCTATGGTACCGGCGCTAGCTAAGGAATGTTTTAGTGAGGCAGTAATAATAAATTGACAACAATATTTTAAATCGTCTATTTCTCTAAAAGAGCTAAGGTCGCTAGAATTTTTTAGCTTCATGTTAGCAGTTTTTACTATAAGCTCCAGCGTATTTAGATATACCTTTTTAGCACTATCAGTCGGTTGATTTTTAACTAAAGCGCTAATTTGTTCTAAATGGGAAGGGTTGGGTAAATTTTCTACAAAAATTGCGTATTCAGCGCTAAATCCCAATAATGCGTCTGAGAGTTTTTGTCGCGGTTCACTGGGAGAGATATCTTTATATTTTTCATAATAAACCAGGGCTTTTTTTAAATTAAGATAGCTGACTTGAGGGGGAATCATATTGTTATAACTCAGCGTGTTGGTCTTGTTCAAATAAATGCCCGCCCAAATTTCTCCGGCCTTATTAAGATGATTTAATAAGGCAATAGTTTTATCTTTATATATATTTGTATTGGCTTGCTGCGCAACTGCATTGTTGCTTTTTTTGAAATATTTCTCATAGAGATACAATGCAATGCCAGCAATTTTTGCGTTTTCGGAATTTTGAATTTGAATGCCATATAGCCTGAGTAGTTGCTTGTCCCATGGATAAGGATACTGGTTGAATAATTTTTTTGCGGATGCGGCAAAGTTCAAATTATCCTTCCATGATAAGTCTTCTAATATTGCTAAGATTGTATCAGGTGCCAGCATGTTAGTGAGTTGATTTTGCATGGTTATTTTTGCTATGCTTTATTTATAAAAAGGATGCTTCAATTTTATATGCCATAAGACCACTATTCAATTAATCATCAAATCGCTTTATGTACTGATGGCAATAAGGAATTTTACCTGATTTCTCATAATAATTCTGATGATAATCCTCGGCGCGCCAAAATATCTTAATGGGTAACAATCGCGTTGCTACAGTATAACCTTTATTTTGCAATTTGTTGATGAGCATTTGCGCTAGGTTTTTTTGTTGTTCGTTATAATAAAAAATAGCACTTAAATATTGCTCGCCAATATCAGGGCCTTGGCCGTTCACTTGAGTGAAATCATGGATTTCAAAAAAATAACGCGACAAGGTTTCGTAATTAATTTGAGTAGGATCATAAATGACACGGATAGCTTCCGTATGACCTGTTTGATGGCTGCAAATCTCTTGGTAAGAAGGAGCATCCTTATGACCACCGGTGTAGCCTACTTCGGCTTTTAGCACACCATTTAATTTTTTAAAATAATATTCAACGCCCCAAAAACAACCTGCCGCAAAAATAGCTTCTTCGGTATCATTAACCGTTAAATTAGCGACAAAATCCAGACTGGCTGAATTAACACAATGGCGCAAATTTTTAGGCGTGAAATTCT
>CAIUAS010000074.1 GCA_903897205.1 uncultured Gammaproteobacteria bacterium | reverse complement strand
TGCTTATTGTGAAGAAGAGTACGACCTACACAATGGTAATAATGGTTTTGATGGCGCAAAAATAGCCCATAAAATAGACAATGATCAAACCACTGCTTCCTATACATTAAAATATATAAGTAAAAATCCTGATTCAATCAATCCGCAAACCCAAAGAAAAAATAGCGATACCTTCACTAAATCCATCGCTGAGATTCAAGCTGATATCCGTTTCTTCCCCGTATTAATGCACTCAAACCCTTTTAATTGGCCCGACAATGAAAAAAGCAATGCTGCTGGTTATGCAATAAGACTTAGAGATACCCCTGAATTCAACTCGCAAAAATATTATGCTTTTTTAAAACGTATATTAATTAATTCAGAAATTTACGCAGCGGCAGGCAAGGCAACACTAAGTTCTGACAACCTTCAAAAAAAATTAACCACCATCAAAGCTGAACGTACGCAGTTATTAAAAACAGCTTTAGTGGGAATGCCTGAATTTCATGCTTATCTGAAGCAAAATCCAAATGTGCTTGTTACCATTTTGCAAGAATTTGCGCAATATAACCAAGATTATAAAAATGCAGAAGATGCTTATTTAAAAGTTGATTTAGGTCTTGTTGAGCAAAATTTTCGGGCTATTCAAGCGCTGGTTTATGTCCCTGAAAAGAACAAAAAACTTGCAATAGCGCTCTGCCAAAATGCAATATTAGAATTACATAATTTCATCGAAAAGCTGGCGACCAGCACGACAAAGCCAAATTTCTTTCACACGGCAAATACTAATCTCTGCGTTAGCATGGCTAAAGCAGCAAAAAATAACCTTGAATTATTTCTTGGAAACTTAGATAAAATGCCTTATTGCAACTACACGGCGGACGAAGTGATCATAAAGACACAAGCTATCCTTTTCACAGAAAATGAAAAGGTACTGTCCAATAAATTACTCACCGATAAAAGCTCATCCCTACCAGCAAGCCACAAAAAGCTGACGGAACAATTAGAAAAGCTGATGAATCAAATAGAGACTGAGTATCATTCAATGAAACAGCCCACAATAGCATTAAAAAAACAATAGCTATTTATTTTTAAAATGAAACTCAATTGACGACAGGCTTTATATCCATAAAAAACTTCGCTATAGTAAACGCAAAGTATTTTATGGATTACCGCTATGCTTAATCTTTTAACAGAGCTACAAATTGGAATTTTGCGTTACTGCAACAAAACAGATTACAAAAACACTAAATTGATCAGCAAACATTTCAAGCAAATAACGCAGATTACACAACTACAAAACGCTTATAATGCTATTTGTGAAACGATTGAAAATGTCGGCAAATTAGATTCATACGAGCAACTTATTATTTTAGACAACACCTTTATTAGAACAAATAAACTCGCAGAAGCATTACCCAAACTTGATAACAATCCTATTACGCCAGAAAAATTCACTCTATTAAAAAAAACAATCCTACAAAAAACTTCTGCGGCACTCATGCTGTTCAAAGAAAGTCCTCTCAGCAAACCTGACCATTCATCTGAGAAAACAGTAAGCGAAGAAGGATTTGATCCAGATGCCTACGAGCAAAAATATGCGCACTATCATGCGCATAAATCCAGCTATGAAAAACGCAGCAAAGAACTTAATCATAAGGACATGATTAATAAAGAGCAAATCGCACAATTTTATAGCGTCTCACGCCTTAAGTTTTGATCGCACTAACGATTAATGGTATCGAGGCCGGTCATGCGAATCACCGCCCCTGGCGCAATCATATAACCACCCACCATTTGGGAGTCATGATAGTAATAAATATTACTGCCTTTAGTGGCTAATGCACTTAAATTGTATTTTGTCCAAACATCGGCACGGGCATTATCGCGTGTATTGATGAATCCTTTATCAGCGTGCAAGTATTTAGCATCCATAAAAACATGATCACTTAACGTTGCATTTATTTGATCCGCAATGCCCGCGAGAAAGATCTTGCCACGCCCACTACCGGTTACATTAACATCAGAGCTATTTACCCATTCAATGCTTAACGGTCCCGTGCCCTGATAACTAAGATTATGCAACACCATGCTACCGCCTAAATTAATTTTGCCTGAGCTGCTGTCTTGAACATTTAATAAATGACTCTCGATCCCTAATATGTGAATATTGGCAGTACCGGCTGCTTTAAGATCTTGCAAATCGAAATTTTTTCCTAACAAAACGATGTTGCCAGTACCATTGCTCGCTATGGTAAATGGCCCATACATGTTCTCGCCGACCACATTGCCTGAACCCGCATAATGCAGCTGGTTTAATTGCGGAACACTTACTTTCACTTGAATATTGAGTGGTTGTTGCGCACCAGATTGCACCCCTAAATATAGCACGCCATTTTTTACGGCCGCGTAAAGATGCGATAAGCTATTAGCATCGCCCATTAATTCTAAAGCAGGCTTAGCTTCTTTATCTTTTATTTGCACGTCAATAGGGCCACTAATATCAATGGCGCTAAAAGGCTGCGCAAAGAAACGCTCTACTTGCGGCTGATTACCAGGCATAGATTCTGCTGTTGTAGCGAGCTGTTCAGCAGCATTGGCCGCTGCAACAACGGATAAAAAAAGCAGTGTGCAAATAAGCTGGCGTTTCATGGTTGTCCTCATCTTGGGAATAAATCCTGTGCCGATACGATAAAACAAGCTTGGGCATGTAGCAACTAGCAAGTTGAAATATACCGACATAGCAGCTTTTTCTTCGCATTTCCACCACAATTTAGTTGCAACCTATGTCAGAGTCAGGATAATAACGGTAACTCCTGAATACGGCTCTATATTCAAAGCATTTTATTGTATATTCAGGTTATTTTTATTTAAAAATAGCAAGTGTCGCCCATGAAATCACAAATCGAACAATTATTAAAAACCGCCCTTAGCCAATTGCAACAGCAAGGGGCATTACCTGCTGGCATGGACACGCCCCTGCAAATTGAACGGACTCGCGATAAGCAATATGGTGATTTTGCTTGTAATATCGCCATGATGCTTGCAAAGCCTACGCAACGTAAACCACGTGAACTCGCCGAGCAAATTATCGCTCAGCTCCCAGCTTCGGATTTAATTATCAAAACCGAGATCGCCGGCCCTGGTTTTATTAACTTCTTTTTAAATCAAGCCACCAAATATCAAGTAATCACTGATATTTTAACAACGGGCAAACAGTATGGTCATTCCCAATTAGGCGCTGGAAAAACGCTTCATATTGAATTTGTTTCCTCTAATCCCACCGGGCCTTTGCACGTTGGCCATGGTCGCAGCGCGGCCTATGGTGCTACGGTGGCGGATTTATTGGAAACGGTGGGATATAAAGTTCATCGGGAATATTATGTGAATGATGGCGGCCGCCAAATGGATATTTTAGCCACGAGCGTTTGGCTGCGTTATTTGCAAATTTACGGCGAATCTATTGATTTTCCTAGTAATGGCTATAAAGGTGAATATATCAGCGCCATTGGAGAGCAAATTAAAAAAACCGCAGGCGCACGTTTACATAAAACTGCTGCGGAAGTTTTTAAAGATATTCCAGCCGATGAACCCCAAGGAGGCGATAAAGAAATTCATATCGACGCCCTCATTGCACGCGCTAAACAATTATTAACGACAAGCGATTATCAATTAGTATTTAATACGGCGCTTGAGACAATTTTAGCGGACATCCGTGCTGATTTAGCCGAATTTGGCGTTCACTATCAAGATTGGTTTTCCGAACGCAGTTTGCTTAACAATGGCGCTGTAGAACGTACCATCGCTAAATTAAAAGCCAATGGTTATTTATATGAAAAAGATGGCGCCTGCTGGTTTCGCGCTACTGATTTTGGTGACGATAAAGATCGCGTGGTATTACGTGAAAATGGCCAACCTACTTATTTTGCAGTGGATATTGCCCATTATCAATTTAATTTAGAACGCGGTTTTTACAAATTAATTAATGTGCTCGGCGCGGATCACCACGGCTACGTCACTCGCGTACGCGCTGCTATTCAAGCTTTAGGCTATAATCCTGACCTATTTATTACCCTGATAGTACAATTTGCCACCTTATATCGCGGTAAAGAACGCGTGCAGATGTCAACACGGAGTGGTTCTTTTGTCACTTTACGCGAATTACGCGGAGAAGTCGGCACTGAAGCTGCGCGCTTTTTTTATATCTTGCGCAAATGCGAACAACACATGGATTTTGATTTAGAGCTGGCCAAATCACAATCCAATGAAAATCCCCTTTATTATTTACAATACGCTCATGCACGTATTTGTAGTGTCTTTCGTCAATTAAATGAAAAAAAATGGCTATGGGATAGTTCATTAGGCTTAGCGCATTTAGCTGAGCTTACACAAGCTCATGAGTTAGATCTGATTGCTGAACTTGCTCGCTATCCTGAAGTATTAAGCACAGCAGCAACGCACTATGAACCGCATATGCTGGCGCATTATCTGCGCGAAGTAGCGAATGCATTCCATGCCTATTATAATGCAGTACCTTTTTTAGTTGAGTCCGTTACAGTACGTAACGCTCGTTTAAATTTAATTGCAGCAACCCGCCAAGTACTTGCTAATGGTTTAGAATTACTGGGCGTGAGTGCTCCGGAAGTGATGTAAAGTATGCCTAGAGATTACGCAAGAAATAATAGACGCCCCTCCCGCAGCCGTCCCAAAATTGAAAATAGCGGACGCAGCTGGCGTTGGCCATTAGCTGGCATTTTAATTGCGTTATTTGCGATAGCTATTTTTTATTTAAAACAGCAAAGCGCCAAATTAGCGATAGAACAAGGCGATGAAGGCGGCAGCATTATTCAACAAACCATGAAACAAAATGCGGCCCCGAGCACCACGAAAATTACTAATGCGCCGACCAGTAAAAAAACCACGCCTAATGGTACTGCGACGCCTCAAACAACAGAAACGCAGTCCCCTCTGCCGCAACCTAAATTTGATTTTTACACCGTACTGCCTAAAGGCCCAACGACGGCTGCTAGCAACGCTACCAACCCAAATACCACGACCACTGCCATAGCAGCAACCGTTAATGCGCCCACTGCTGCCAATACAGCACCAGCACTCACGGCAACGACGCCTACTCCAAAAACACCTACTGTTAGCACGGTAACTACTGCGACGCCCGCTGATACTGACGAGCACGCAACCAGTGAGACTACCTCCAAACAACCCACTCAAAAACCACTAGCAAAAAGCGCACAAGCAGACGCTTCTGATTTAATTAGTGTTGAGATACGCAAATTAGGCGCCGATAAAAACAGTAAAACAAAATTGGAAACTACGCCAACGGTAAAAGCTCCCCCCACTCATTACATTTTACAATTGGGTGTATTTAAAAATTATAATGATGTCGATCAATTAAAGGCGCAGATGGTTTTGCAAGGTTTTGAGGTAACCGTGAAAAGTATCAAGAAAGGCAATGACACTTTGTATCGCGTTTTTATGGGCCCTTATCCAACCCAAACGGCCGCTAAAAAACAACAACACCTGCTAGAAGAAAACCAAATTAAAAGTAAAATAGAAAAAGATTAACCAACAATGCAAAAAAAATCTTTATTGCTTATCGTTTTCGTCATTTTAATCGCTAGCATATTTATTTACACCCACTACCTCAAGAATTTGACTAGCCATAAAAACGAACCACAACGCGTTACCGTTACGACCCAACGTGTCTTACAAAAAGATGCGACTGCCTATATAGAGACGATTGGCACAGTAGCCGCCTATTCAACGGTTAATATTAAATCGTTAGTCGATGGTCAACTATTAAAAGCGGGGTTTACGGGCGGTCAGTTCGTTCAACAAGGCCAATTATTATTTTCGATCGATCCGCGTCCTTTTCAAATTGCATTACAACAAGCGCAAGCTAATTTAGCCAAAGATAAAGCCCAGTGGCTTAATGCGCAACTAACTCTGCAGCGCTACAAAAAATTAATTAAACAAGGTTATGTCGCCCAACAAGATTATGATACCAATCGAGCTAATGCTGACGCACTGGCCGCCACTGTTAAAGCCGATGAAGCCACTATTGCAAATACCCAATTGCAACTCAGTTATACCAATATTACCGCCTCTATTAACGGTCGCACCGGCGATATCTTAATTCAGCCAGGCAATTTAGTAAAAACTGCCGAGGGCGCAACCTTAGTTACCATCAACCAAATTAATCCTATTTATATTAATTTTACGATTGCGCAACAATATCTTCCTCTAGTGCAACAACAACAAACGTTCAAGCCCTTATTAATTACCGCCTACCTTGATAAAGCCAATAAAAGCGAGCAAGGCCAATTAACTTTTATCAATAACACCATTGATACGACCACAGGAACCGTACAACTCAAGGCCACGTTTGCTAATGCCGATCACCTATTATGGCCTGGTCAATTTGTTAAAATAAATCTACCCACTATTTCACTAAAAAATGCTTTAATTATTCCTACGCAAGCTATTCAAGAAGGACAAAAAGGCAGCTATGTTTTTGTGATACGCACTGATAACAAAGCCTATTATCAAGCTATAAAAGCAGGGCCTGTCATTAAAGAAGGCACCATCATAGAACAGGGCCTAAAAGCAGGCGATAAGGTTGCGATTGACACGCAGTTTTTACTAACGGATGGTACGCCTGTTACAGCCATTCCTGCCAAATAACCTATTACGCAAAATAATTAATTCCAATGATAATGAGCTGCCCTTAAATGAATATCTGCGAACCCTTTATCCGTCGCCCTGTCATGACAACACTGGTTATGATTGGCTGTTTATTATTCGGATTATTAGGTTATTATCAATTACCTATCAGCAGCTTACCTAATATCGACTTTCCCACGATTGTCGTTTCTGCCAATTTACCTGGCGCCAATCCTAAAACCATGGCGAGCTCAATCGCTACGCCTTTAGAACAGCAATTTTCGACGATTGCGGGCATTAGCTCGATGACCTCGACCAGTTCATTAGGCGCGACTCAAATTACCTTGCAGTTTGATTTAAGCCGCAATGTTGATGGCGCTGCGCAAGATGTGCAATCCGCCATTGCTGCTGTAACTAAACGCTTACCGACTGCAATGCCAACGCCGCCTACTTATAAAAAAGTAAATCCTGCGGAACAACCTATTTTATATATTGCACTTAGCTCAGATATTTTACCGTTAGCAGAAATTGATAACTATGCCGAATCACAATTAGCCCAGCGCATTTCGATGATTACTGGTGTCGCGCAAGTGGAAGTATATGGTTCACAAAAATATGCCGTGCGCGTTCAATTAAATCCTGAACAATTAGCCACTCGTGGCATCAGCTTAGCAACGATCGTACAAACGATAAGCGCGAATAATGTTAATTTACCGACCGGTGTATTAAGTGGCAATCAACAAAATATTCCTATTAATTTAGATGGCCAATTAATGCAGGCTTCCGCTTATCGTAATTTAATAGTGGCTTATCACAATGGCGCACCAGTGCACTTACAAGATTTAGCCGAGGTGACGGATAGCGTCCAAAATAATAAAGTTGCCAGCTGGTTTAATAATTCACGCGCCATTATATTAGCGATACAACGCCAGCCAGGCACCAATACTTTAAATATTGTTAATAGTATTAAGAAACTATTACCCACTTTTCAAAACCAATTACCTAGCGCAATTAAATTACAAGTTCTTTTTGATCGCTCCATCTCTATTCGTGCCTCAGTCAATGAAGTGCAAGAAGCCTTACTACTAGCCGCTATTTTAGTGGTATTAGTTATTTTTCTTTTTCTTCGCAATTTATCCGCCACTATCATTCCCAGCATTGCACTGCCCTTTTCGATCATTACCACTTTTGGCGTGATGTCAGCGCTAAATTTTAATTTAGATATTATTTCACTGATGGCATTAACTTTAGTAGTCGGTTTTGTGGTAGACGATGCTATTGTCATGTTAGAAAATATCACCCGTTATTTAGAACAAGGGCTATCGCCGGTGGAAGCAGCGTTACAAGGCTCCAAAGAAATTGGCTTTACTATCTTTTCAATGACCTTATCTTTAATTGCTGTTTTTATTCCTATCATTTTTATGGGCGGCTTATTAGGGCGCTTATTTCATGAATTTGCGCTGACGGCCGCAGCGGCTATTTTAATTTCTGGCGTAGTATCACTCTCTTTAACGCCCATGCTGTGCAGCCGTTTTTTGCGAGCGCCTAATAATAAAAAAAATGAAAGTAAATGGTCACAAAAAAGCGAACATATTTTTCAAGCGGTGCTGGCCGCCTATGAAAAAACTTTGCAATGGGCTTTGCAAAATCCACGAAAAATTACCTTGGTTTTTAGCGCAAGTATTTTAATTACCATTTTACTTTTTTATATTATTCCCAAAGGCTTTTTACCTAACCAAGACATCGATCAAATCTTTGCTTATACCGAAGCGAATCCTAGTATATCCATGCAAAATATGGTGCAACGCCAACAGGCTGCCGTTGCTATTATCAGGCAAGATCCAAATGTGGTTTCGATTATGTCAAGCGTAGGTGCAGGCGGCGCTAGTGCCAGCCTCAATACTGGCCGATTATTTATTCATTTAAAACCACTCGCAGAACGTTCACTCAGCGCCGATGAAATTATCCAAAAATTACGCCCTCAATTAGCCCGTATTCCTGGCATAAAAATTTATTTGCAAAATATGGCTTCTGTGACGATAGGTGGTCGCCCCAGTAAAAGTACCTATCAGTACACCTTACAAGATACTAACTTAGATGAATTAAATAATTGGACCACACGTTTTCAAGATAAACTTGCTAAATTACCGCAACTGCAAGATGTTACCAATGATCTGCAAATGCAAACACCGCAAATTAATGTCGATATTGATCGCAATAAAGCAGCGGCATTAGGCGTTAGCATGCAAGGGATTCAAGAAACCTTAGGTTATGCATTTAGCACGCAGCAAATTTCAAGCATCTATACTAATGCAGACACTTATCAAGTCATCGCTGAGCTTGCGCCTCGCTTTCAATTAAATTCGCTCGCGCTATCGCAGTTATATGTGCCTTCCAGCACCAATGCATTAGTGCCTTTATCAGCGCTTGCACATTTCAGTTTAGGCAACAGTCCGCTAACCATTAATCATCAAGATCAGTTACCTGCCGCAACCATATCTTTTAATTTAAAACCCAATGTCCCCCTCAGTGACGCGGCTAACGCAATTACCCAAGTAAAAAATGAATTACAGCCGCCGGCAACATTAATTGCTAACTTTGCTGGAACAGCGCAAAGTTTTCAATCAGCCCAACTAGGAATGGGCCTATTATTATTCGCTGCGATTTTAGTGATTTATCTCATTCTGGGAATTTTATATGAAAGCTTTATTCATCCCTTAACCATATTGTCAGGTTTACCAGCAGCGACGGTAGGCGCTTTATTAACTTTAATTTTATTTAATGTCGATTTGAGTTTATATGCTTTTATTGGGATTATTATGTTAGTAGGTATCGTCAAGAAAAACGCTATTATGATGATCGATTTTGCATTAACCGCACAGCGGGAACGCAATGCATCGGCCCAAGAAGCTATTTATCAAGCCTGTTTAATTCGTTTTCGCCCGATCATGATGACCACCATGGCGGCACTATTAGGCACCTTACCATTGGCCATTGCGTTTGGCAGCGGCGCTGAAGCGTTAAGACCATTAGGCATCGCGGTTGTGGGCGGGCTCATTGTTTCTCAGCTGCTAACCTTATATATTACCCCCGTCGTTTATTTATTTTTCGAACGTCTATACCAAACTCGTTAAGGTTTTGAGTTTTATAAACTCTAAGAAGGAGTACCGCAGCGACAGGGCCCGGGGCACCGATTTAGCTAGCGCAATAAAAACGCAAAACCTCAACGAGTTTGGTATATTACCGCGACAAACTAAACCATAATAATTAAGACTATAAATACTCATGAAAACTAATTTGCCACCCACTAACCATGCTAGCTTTTTTAAAACTCCCAAGCATTTTCATCCAGCTAAATTAATTACTATTGGCAACCAGCAGCATCCCATTAATAAAGGCGATTTTAACGAAGCCGATTGGCAGGTAATGAATGCGCTTACTGAAAAAGGCCATAAAGTATTTGTGAGAGGCGGCAAGATCCGTAACAGCTTACTTCTCCCTAAATTAGCTTCCAGAGACACTGATCTTTTAACCACCGCAACTGCCGCTGAAATTCAAACTCTCTTTGCTGGCCAGTGCACCCAAAATAGCGGCAGCATAAACTCCATCACCATTAACATCAAAAACAGTTATTATTCCTATCGCATTGATATCAACTCATTAGATCTCTCTCTTTACAACATAGCCCCCTTTTCTGCTTTAGAAAACTATATTGATAGTACGGATTTTACTTGCAATGCTTTTTTATTATCCGTTGAACACTGGTCACTCATATGCAAGCCATTACATATGGAACTGTTTCAAAAAGGCATCATACAAACAGTTGACGCTGATCCTGAAAATAGTTTTGCCAATGATCCCAGCCGCATTCTACGTGGCGTACGCATTGCCGATGAAATTAATTTTCGGTTTGGCCAGAAAACTTTAGCGGCAATTAGCACCTGCAAACAATATATAAACAATTTGCGCGCTAGTCGTATTATGAAACATTTAAGTTTAATGGTCAGCGCCAGAGGCCAAATTAATACTATTAATCTAATTAATCAGTATGAGTTAGCGCCGTATTTAACTCACTCGCTTGAAAAAAATCCTGCTTATTTTTTAAAAGATTTTCCTGCCCAGCCTTCGCTGCACGAAGCCATTTTTGCTAATGATCTTCAGCGCTTTCTAGCGCTTCTTTATAGCCAACCTAAGCTAATTAACGCTCGTGACGAGCAAGGCCATACAGCGCTGGATATTATTAAGCTACTTCCTAGAGCTGAATATCTAAGCCATCTATTAGTCGCTAGCGCTATGCCAGCTAAGCCACCTCTCGATCGCAAATATTTTTCGATCTCTTAAGGGTTTGTTAAGGTTTGCTCGTTATAATCATAGAAGTTTATTCCTATTTTTAATGATGATTATTAGCGATGCATACAAATTCATACAAAGTTTCCAAAGAAAATAACCCAAACTTTTTTTTCATTTCCGAAAAACCTGCGAAAAAAAATCTCCCAAAGCAGAAAGAAAACAGCTTATATTTATCTGTTGAAAAAGCGGTGCGCCAAGAAAGTTTAAACCGAGTTAAACTTTTACTAAATTCAGCCCCTGAAAAAACGGCATTATTTCAAGAGGTAGACAAGCAAGGGAATAATTTATTACATATCGCTATTATTAATAATCGCTCTGATATCTTAGCTTATTTAATTAACACCTTGCAGGAAATGGCAAACGCTCACAAAATAACTGAAGCTGCTATGCGGGCGATTATTAATACGCCTAATAAAGAAAGAGATACGCCTTTAGCATTAGCTAATAAAAATTCATATAAAGATTGCGTTAAATTATTAAAAGCTTGCCAAGAAACAGCTAAAGTAGATAATTTCTCAAACAGCAGGGTATTATCTCAGCTTTATAATCACCAAAAAATTTCCACTTCAACCAAGCCAATTTATTACTTGCCAAAAAATATTATTAAGTTAGCAGTCTTGCCTATGAAGCAATTTAATGCGCAAAGCAAACTGATCGACAAGGAAAAAATTAAAGAATTGAGTCCTGGCACTATTATGTTTTACCAAAAATTAATGAACACTTATAATGACGCCGCTATTTTTTTAACGGGCGGCGCCATCCTAGCTCTCTTAACAACCCACCCTGAACAACCAAATGATTTTGACCTCGTAACCACTGCATCGATGAAACAAATACAAGATTGTTTTCCGGGACAGTGCGTAATTCAAGGCAACAGCATTGGTAAGCAATCGCTGGTTGTCACTATCGAGATTGATGGCAAACAGGAAGAAATTGATGTAGTCAGCTTGCCTGCAGGACCTGAAGCTATCCATACCAAATTAATCACTAACAGCTTAGGAAGGGATTATAGAGTCAATTCTTTTTTTTATAATCTCCATGAAGAGAACATTTATTTTGATCCACTTGCGCAAAAAGACTTAATTGAAAAAAAACTCTGCACGATCATTGATCCAAACATCAGCTTTAGCGAGGATCCCGTGCGCATATTACGTGGCATTCGCCTGGCAGCGCGTTACGGTTTTGTTTTTGATCATAAAACTATAGAAGCGATCTTTAAAAATGTTCAATACTTCATCAATCAAAACCCTGCTCGCTTGCATCCACATTTAACCAAGTTATTTAAACAAGTTGGCGTTGAGAAAGGTTTATATTCACTGCAAGAATATAGTCTTTTAGCGGTCCTAAAAGATTCGGAGTGGGCCCGCGCCAGTATTGCAAGTCCCTTATTCATCCCCCCTGAATCTGCCGATCCCAGCATAGAATTATTTAAGTTACTTGAGACGGCGCCTGATAATATTAAAATTTTCAAGAGCATGATTTCGGATGGTGTTTCAATTAGAAAACCAAATAAACAGGGCAAATCTTTATTAACAATCGCCTTAGAAAAAAACTTAGCAGAGCATGCTAGTTTATTAATTTTAAATGGCAGTGAAATAC
This sequence comes from uncultured Gammaproteobacteria bacterium, assembly GCA_903897205.1. GTDB lineage: Bacteria > Pseudomonadota > Gammaproteobacteria > CAIUAS01 > CAIUAS01 > CAIUAS01. The sequence goes on along the minus strand of CAIUAS010000074.1, from coordinate 1,503 downwards.
CGGATGCTTTTGTAATCGGTAATATTCACCCTGAAAACAAAATAATCATGCGTTACACAAATTAAAATAACTATTGGCAAACTCAGCAGGTATTTGCTCTACTATTTATTTGAACACCCAAATGTAGGTGCTAAAACGCCGGTAAGCGCATCGTTTGAATTACCCCTAAGATTCAACCAAAATGGCGTGCTGGGTTTCGTGGATAAATTATTTCCCTTAACATCAGCAGTGACGAGTTTGCTTTTCAGCTTTTCTAAAAATGAAACCATTGTTGGTTTATTTAACTTGGCGGAATATTCAATCATATTTTCAAGCAAGTCGTTTTTTTCGTGCGGACTCAAGGCAGTAGCCAATAATATATTAATAGTTTCTATCGCATCTATATTTACCAACCAACAACCAGCAGAATATATGGTTAATATATAAAGCAAATGCTCTGCAGGCTGAATTTTTATATAGCTCTCTTCCGCAATAAATTCCTTTTTTAAGGCTAGAATATCTGCCTGCGCAGCGTCCATTAATTTTATCAACCATAAGCTATCTCTACAAAAAGTTTGAATAAGTTTCAAACAATAAGGCGCCTGAGAATGGCTAGTAAGCAAATAAATTTCGTCGATTAATAACTTAATATTTTTATTATGGTTCTGTTTAACAGAAAGACCGAATGCACGATAAAGCGTCATTAAGTAATTCAGGGTGTTTTCACCATTAAACCATGAATGCATTCTGCTATGGTTATCACTGGAGCCCATACATTTTTCAGTTTTTTCACGAGATTGTTCTGCCATTTTTAAAAACGCTTCCAGTTTCGATGTGTGAGCTTTTTGGGCAGCTCGCTCAAAAGCTGAAAGCTTGCCTGGCGTCATACTTAGCAATTCACTGCAATAAGTATAATCCAGTTGTTTTAATGGATTTGCGCCGTTATTAATAAATTGTTCTAAACAAACAAAATCATCCGAATCCTCACCAAACAAGGCTAATGCATGCTCATTCCAATAAATAGGATTATCTAACTCATCGGTGTTGTTAGATAAATAACTAAAAAGTGGCGCATTCCGCGTATAGATAAATTTCATTGCAATACCAATTGGCTGATACTGCTTACTTTCGCATAGATATTCAACAAATAAAATTTTAGGCTCGATTAAACTAAGTATTTTGTGAAAATTTTCACCTAGGTCTGTCACAGTAAATCCCATTGCCTGCAAATCAGCGTCATTAATTTTTTGAGATTTTGGTAATATGAGTCGTTTGAGATTTTTAGCGTTGATGCACGATGCCTGCAGATCAAATTGATGACATCCACTTAAATCTAACACTTCCAAATTAGGCGCATGAATTTTAATAATCTCAGGAAAACCCGTTATGGTTAGCTTAACCAGATTGGGGAATTTTAGTTCGGTATCCATAAAAGCATCGAGTTTGACTAGCCAGCGCGCATTTGCCTCTATCAATAGTTCTTTTGGAGAAAGAAATTTTTCAGCGATTACTCGAAGCTGATCC
>CAIUAS010000073.1 GCA_903897205.1 uncultured Gammaproteobacteria bacterium | reverse complement strand
TTGCAGCAAATCCAATGGCCGCTTGCACAAAATAAGTTATCATCAATATTTTGGCGCTTGCTAATAATAACAACACTGCCAGTCCAGCAGTAAGGCCCGCAGCAACAATATCTGATACTGCAACAACGATATCATTTTTATCTTTTATCTCGCGACTTAAACCCAGCCGAGCAAATCTCATTGCGGCTTTTAAAAGCAATAAAAATGCCTGCAAAAACAGCAATGGGGAAAGAATCGCGCCAGAATTAGCGCTGTTAATAAAAAATTGCTTTACCTGAATACCACTGGCTCGCAGCTGAGCAATGATTCCCTGATTAGGCCCCCACGTATAATAATGTTCAGCAACAGTATCGCCCCCGCTAATAACGAGTTCTAAATTAGCTTCAATTTTTTCAAGCACTGTGATTAATTTACTATTCGCTTTATTGTTCATTTTATTTTTTCACATAATTTTTATGTTGATAAATAAAATTATAGCGGACTAACCTTAAGGAAAACTTAAGAGAAAAAATTTGCTTTGATTTTTATAGGTGAGTGAGTTAAATAGCGCAACGCAACAAAACTGTTGTATCGGCCGCAAGTGGCCGAATTTATAATTATTAATTAAGGACGATCGTCTAACGCTTGTTTAGGAGTTGGTAATAAGTCACTACGACTTAAGCCGAACGCAACGGCAAGGGCGCCAGCAACATAGATGGAAGAATAAGTTCCTACTGCAATACCAATAATTAACGCAATAGCAAAACCGTGAATCATAGGGCCACCCAAAAAGAATAGCGATAAAATCACCATTAAGGTGGTAGCGGATGTCATGATGGTACGCGACAAGGTTTGATTAATCGAAAGATTCACAATTTCAACCGAGTTACCTTTACGTACTTTACGAAAATTCTCCCGGATTCTGTCAAAAATAACAATCGTGTCATTTAATGAATAACCAATGACAGCTAACACCGCTGCTAACACCGTTAAATTAAATTCCCAGTGAAAAAAAGCAAACAAACCCAAAATTAAAATAGGATCGTGAATTAACGCAACCGCTGCGCCTATTGCAAATCGATATTCAAATCGAATAGCAATATAAATCATGATTAAAACAAGCGCGATAAGCACCGCTAACGCACCTTTATTCGCTAACTCTTGTCCTACCTGCGGACCAATATATTCTACCTGCTTTAAACTGGCCCCTGGCAGCGCAGCTAATACTTGATTGGCCAATGCTTGCTGTTTGATATCGTTTGACAACGCTTGTGCTTGCGCATTTTTTTGGGGCGCTACACTGATGAGCACGTCTTTTGAAGTACCATAACTTTGCACAACTGCTTCAGGAAAACCACGCTTACTTAATTCAGTGCGTATAGTGGCCAATTCGGCCGGCTGATTAAAAGCAACTTGAATTTGGGTGCCCCCCGTAAAATCCAACCCCCAATTAAGCCCATTAACAAATAAGGATAAAATAGACGCTAGAAACAGTAGAGTAGACAACACCGCTGTCCACTTACGTAAACCCAAAAAATTAATATTGGTTTGTTTATTAAAAAATTCCATGTTTCTTTACCTTTATTCTCTAATACATATTTCTAAATATATCTCTAACCAGGTAGGATTAAGCGCAGCACAACCTACTTTATAATTTCCTAACCGGCACAATAACATCAACCTGCCTTAAAAACCTGTTCAAATCCCAATCGGTAACTTCTTCACCGAACGACCACCAAAAATGGCGTTTACAATGGCGCGAGTAAACATCAACCCTGTTAACATTGACGTTAACAACCCTAACGATAAAGTCACCGCAAAACCTTTCACCGCTCCCGTACCAATGCCAAATAACACCAGTGCTGCAATTAATGTCGTGACATTCGCATCCACAATCGTAGCAAATGCCCGCTCATAACCCGCATGGATACTCGCTTGCGGAGAATTACCATTACGCAGCTCTTCACGGATACGCTCAAAAATTAATACATTGGCATCTACCGCCATTCCCACGGTGAGTACGATACCGGCCATACCAGGCAACGTTAAAGTCATTCCCAAGATAGAAAGCAATGCTACTTGCAGTATTAAATTCATTGCGAGGGCCAAATTAGCAATCAAACCAAATCCAGCGTAATAAATAGCCATAAAAATAACAGCCAACAGGAAGCCAGCCACAATGGAGATCACCCCTTTGTGAACATTTTCCGCCCCTAATTGTGGACCAATGGTACGTTCTTCTACGATAGATATCGGAGCAGGCAAAGCGCCGGCGCGTAATAGTAAACTCAAATTACGTGCTTCTGCTGGATCGGATAAACCGCTAATTTGGAAATTACCAGGCAACGCGCTTTGAATCGTTGCCACGCTAATGACGCGTTCAATCTTTTTGAGCACCCTAATAGTCTTACCATTCACAATCTGCTCTTGCATAGGTGTTTCGACGTAGACAATCGCTAAAGGCTTACCCACGTTCTCCCCGGTCACTCGATGAAAATAACTTTCACCGCCGCCGCCTAAACTAATATTTACAGAGGGACGACCATCTTCACCAAAACTTCCAGATGCATCCGTGATTGAATTACCCGTCAAAATCACCTGTTCTTTTAATAAAATCGGATTGTTATTATAGTTAAAAAGAACTGAACCTACTGGCGGTACGCCACCGATAGCAGAACGCGGATCATGAATAATATCCACCAGGCGAAATTCTAAGGTTGCCGTGCCTCCTAAGATTTGTTGAGCACGCGCCGTGTCTTGAATACCTGGCAAATCAACTGCAATGCGATCAGGGCCTTGCTGCTGGACAATAGGCTCCGCTACACCCAACTCGTTTACCCGATTACGCAAGGTAGTCATGGTTTGTTCAATGGCCGTCTGCTGCAATTTTGTTAACCCTTGTTGCGACCATGAACCTATTAATTGATAGCGATCCCCTTGATTTTGTTGAATAAACTCTAACTCAGGAAACTGCCTTTTCAAGAGAACGTTTGCATTAGCTGACGCTTGTGGATCGCGAAACCCTACCATTACTTTAGCTTGTTGCTGTCCTACCGCAGCATAACGAATATCGGCTTGACGCAAAGCATCACTGATATTTTTCACCACGCCTTCCATGCGTTGTTTAACCACTGCATCAGTATCCACTTGTAAAGCAAAATGCACGCCACCACGCAAATCTAATCCGAGCTTCATAGGCTGAGCGCCCAATGCTGCCAACCAACTGGGTGTCGCAGGCGCAATATTCACTGCTACCGTGTAATCATTGCCTAGCATAGTTTGAATAAGATCACGGGCTTTTAACTCAGTATCTGTATCAGTAAAACGAAGCAAGATATTTTGATTTTCTTGCTGGCTTGATTTTACTGATAGATTGGCCTGTTTTAGCGCATTGCTAATCTTACTCGCTAAATCATTTACTGGTTTAACCCCCGCGTTAGGAGAAATTTGAACGGCGGGGTCTTCCCCATATAACATGGGGGCTGCATAAATAAAACCTAATACTAAAATGATAGCGAGAAAGAGATTCTTCCAAAGTGGATATTTATTCATCATAACGTTAGATTGCCTTCATGGTTCCTTTAGGTAATATAGCGATAATTGCATTACGTTGTAATTTAATTTCGACCGTATCGCTTATTGCTAAAGTGATAAAATCATCAGCTAATTTAGTTACTTTACCAATGACCCCACCACTCGTTACCACTTCATCTCCTTTGGCTAAATTGGTTACTAAATCACGCTGTTCTTTCGCTCGCTTAGCTTGTGGACGCCATAACATAAAATAAAAAATAGCAACAAACCCTACCAGCAACAGCAATGAGGCAACACTATTATCTCCCGTTGTACCTGTTGCACTTCCCGACGCCGCATAAGCAGTGGAAATAATATTTAGCATATAAGCTCCTTATTAGATTGGTATTGCCCAGCAATTTACCTTGTTCATTTGCTAGATGCAAATAGGTAAAGCAATGGAATCGACTTGAATGTGATGGGTATAGGATAAAGGGCAGATAAAAAAAGTACAACCACTCCTACACTAAATAGAAGTGGTTTATGATTTAAGGAGTTTATTATTCTACTTGCATCATCATCTGGCGTACAACACCGCAGAACAACGCTTGAGGGGAATGAAGTTTATAAATAGGATGACGATGGTTCAGGGCTTTTAAGTAAGTGCCCGTTGCATCACGGATACATTGGCGGAACATCAGCTCACTTTCACCTTCCAGTTGAACAATAACATAAGAACCATCGCGCACAACGCTTTCTGGATCGGCAATAACAATAGAACCTTTTGGAAAGCTGACTCCTGAAACTGCCTCCATGCTAGTATCTTGAATCTGCATTGCAAAAGCATATTGGCTGGTTGGAATAGCAACTGAAATTAATTCATGCGAACGCTTATCAACTTCCTCTTCTGCTTGTAATACCCATTGCTTAATAGCTTTGCCTGCTAATAAAGGCACCTGATTATTGGATATAGCACGCATTCTTTCAGCAACCAAGGCATCTTGAATACCCCCATGTCGCCAATCCAATGAACCCACTGGCTTTTCAAATGCCTTTTCAATTTCAGCCGCTAATTTATCACCAATATTTTTAATAGGGTGGCGGCCAATTAAGCGGCTCATTTGACTTTGAGACTTCCCTAGAAATTCGGCCAGCGCCGTTATACTTCCTAAGTCATGTGCTAAAGCACGTAAGTTTTCGCGGCGAATGGTTTTAACGTTCATATGCTTGTTTCCTTATTGGTAAAGAAATTTTAAAACTTATTAAACTACCAACCTTCCCCACTAGTGGCGTTAAAAACCACGGAGAAACTGTTAGCAGCGCTTTTTTCCGTTATTTACAACATGTTGTTGCTTTTAACAAACTAGCTTGCTGTGCGCTAATTTGCTCAATTTGCTTACGCATAAATAGACCGGCCACTCTATGTTGATCATTATTAAGCGCAACTTTAGCTGGGGTTTCGCCTTTAATATTTCTTGCAGTACAATCAGCGCCGTATTCCAACAAAATATCGGTTGTTTTTTCTATCCCGTAGTAAGCGCTAATATGCAGGGGCGTAAAACCAAAATTATCTTTCTCATTAACGGCGGCGCCTTGTAAAATAAAATATTCAACTACCTCTGGCTTATCACCGCTTGTTGCCATATGTAATGGAGTTAAACCATTATTGCTTTTGCAATTAATATTGGCGCCTTTATCCAGTAACAGTTCTACTATTGCTAGATGACCGCTATTGGCTGCTACATGCAAACAGGTAAAACCTTCTTTTGATTTAATTTCAATTGGCATTCCCTTACTTAATAAAAACTCTACGGTTTCTTTTTGGGCATGGCGGGCGGCTAAATGAAGCGCGGTGAAACCTTGCGTATCTTCAGCCTTAATAAGTTTTTTGCTTTTCGCTAAACAATCCTGCAGAACGTTAACATCACCTGTAACGGCTGCTTCAAGTATTTCTGATTGAAAATCATTCATAGCAATCTCAAAATAACTTGTTGTTTTTATCTGCATGACGAGAACCTCCTAATATAATGCGTAATAATAATTACTTTATAATCTGTGGAAAAAGTTCGTAAGTAATTATTTATTTCTCAGTAAGAATAAAGCCATTTAAGAGGTGAGTAAATACAGGTTTTCCGTAGGAAAAACAGGGGGTTTCCCTATAGCTAAGGTTTTAAAAATAATTGGCGCAAGATAAAAAGCAATCAAACATGTTCCAAATGCAAGCAAGCCCTAACTAATTCTGCCAATGATTTAACTCGCATTTTTTGCATCACATGTGCTCGGTGTAATTCTACCGTTTTCATAGAAATACCCAGTTCATAAGCAATTTGTTTATTAAGTTTACCATCGACTACACGTTCCATGATTTCACGTTCACGGGCCGTTAACGAAGCATAGCGTTCTAATAATTCTGTATTAACTGTTGGCTCCACTACGGCGCCTCCTTCTTTGCGCGCCGCTTCTTCAAGTAATACACGTTGAACTAAATCCAACAATAATTGGTCGTTAAAAGGCTTAGTTATAAAATCAACCGCGCCTGCCTTCATGGCGCGTACCGCCATAGGTATATCACCATGACCAGTAATCATCACCGTAGGCAAACGATTACCCAAAGAAATAAGCTTTTCCTGTAACTCAAATCCACTCATTCCCTTCATGCGAATATCAAGCAACAAACACCCTCGACGCAATGGGTCATAAGATTCTAAAAATGCTTGTGCACTGTTGAAGGTTTCTACTACTAATCCAACTGATCCTAGCAACCAACTTAAGGATTGACATAATGCAACATCATCATCAACAACAAACACGGTAGAGTCTTTTTTTATATTTGACATAATTACACTATCTCTAGGTTAGTTATAGGTAAAGTAAATTGAAACAAAGCGCCGCCCTGAGGATTAAGTCGTGCGAATAAATGGCCACCATGTGCTTCAATAATAGTCCGACAAATAGCCAATCCCATTCCCATGCCTTTGGGTTTAGTAGTGAAATAAGGCGTTAATAATTGTTGAGCGATTTCCGGTGAAAAGCCAGGCCCGTTATCGATCACATCAACATGGACAATATCACTGCTGGGCATTGAAGTACGCAATAGCAGGGTTGGCTTGAGCGTTTTTGCTTCTTGCATTGCCTCAATAGCGTTACGCATTAAATTTAAAATAACTTGCTCAATTTGTACTTTATCCATAGGTAAATGCGGTATTTTTCCGCTTAACTCTAACTGCATATTAACTTGAAATTCACGCATTTCATAATTTATCAAAGCCGCCATATCTCGAATAATTTTATTAATATCCGCTGCTTCATAAAACAATCTCCCTTTGCGCACAAAATTTTTCATACGATGAATAATTTCACCTGCTCGTTCAGATTGTAAAGCAGCTTGATGCATTGCGTGCAGAACTTGATCAAGTTGAAAATTACCTGATTCTAATCTACGTACACAACCTTTCGTATAATTAGCAATAGCAGCAAGCGGTTGATTAAGTTCATGTGCCATGGTTGACGCCATTTCTCCCATCGAATTCATCCGCGCCACATGGGCTAGCTCTATTTGATGTTGACGTCCCAAGCGTTCGGCTTGTTTACGCGCCGTAACATTCCAAGAAACGCCCGTTAACCTTATCGCCTCATCATGCTCATTTCGATACACTTTGCCACGGACTGCAATAAAATGAATACTACCATCAGAGCGCTGCACTCGATGCTCAATATCAAATGACATATTTTCTTGAATAGCTTTCGTGATTTCCTGGCGAACATGCTCTTGGTCTTCATGATAAATATGCGCCATAATTGCTTCATAATCACCACTAAAAGTACCCGGCTCGATGCCATACAGCGGGTACATATAATCATCCCAGGTAACCACATTATCAACAATATCCCAACTCCAAGTACCCATACTCGCTGCACGTAAAGCAAGATTTAAGCGTTCAGATAATTCCTCTAATGTTTGCTCAACTTGCCGACGTGCGGTGATATCACGATCTGCACCTCTAAACCCTTTCACTTCACCTGTTTCAGAAAATATCGGCACTGCGCTGGACTCTAAGTAGCGATAACTCCCTTCCTTGTGACGCCAACGTAAAATAACATTATTCCAACCTGTTTTTTTCTCAATATACCAAGCTAAACTTTGCTCTAGCCATGCTTTATCGTCTTCATGCACATAAGACAAGCAAGTTTTACCTAATATCTCACTTGAACGATAACCTAATAATCGATATAGCGCCGGATTGTTATAGGTATGCCTACCGCTCGCATCGATTTCCCATATCCACTCATTCGTGGTTTCTACAATGGAACGAAATTTCTCTTCGCTATCTCGCAAACGTTGTTCAGCACGACGACGCTCAGTCACATCACAGCTAGCGCCCGCCATTCGCACTGCGTGTCCCTGTTCATCTCGATAAATTTTACCTCGCGTAGCAATAACGCAAACACTGCCATCGGGCGCTAAAATACGGTGCTCAAACTCAACATGACTTTCTTTACTTTTTATGGCGCGGTGGGTTTTGATATTAATTAAGCTGCGATCGTCTGCATGAACATAATCTAAGAAATCCGCATAAGTACCTTCATAAACATTTGCTTTTATTCCAAATAAATTTTTCATATGCTCATCCCAACTGAGCTTGTCTGTTGGTATGTCCCAACACCACGTGCCAACACTGGCAGCATTGAGCGCTAAATTTAAACGCTCATTTAATTCTTTTAAATCTGCTTCGGCTGCAATTCGCTCAGTAATATCTCTATCAGCGCCCCGATAGCCGATCACCTCGCCTGCTGCCGAAAGAAACACCACTGCGCTGGATTCTAAATAGCGGCAGGTGCCGTCCTTATGCAAAGCGCGGATAATTAAATTTGTCCATCCTTGTTTCTTACTAGCAAACTCAGAGATAGGCGTTAAATATTCATCATGTTTATGCCGAAAATTTAGATAATGTTTACCGATTAATTCTGCTGGCGTATATCCCAAAATACTTTCTACCGTAGGATTGCTATAGGTGATATATCCTTTCAGATCGACAGCCCAAATCCATTCATTCGTGGTCTCTACAATAGAACGAAACTTTTGTTCGCTTTCACGCAATTTCTCTTGAGCAAGTTTTTGTTCAGTAACATCTTGGCAAACACCCGTTACTCGAATAGGCTGGTTTTGTTCATTACGAAATAATTTGCCACGCTCAGCAATCGTATGCACACTACCATCTGGCCATACGACGCGATATTCAAAATAAAAAGGTTTATTAGACTGTAAGTAATCGATCGATTCACGTTTTACTAACTCCATTTCACGATCATCAGGATGAATACATGCAATAAATCCGGCATGATTAGTCCGCATTTCTTTCTTCTTATCAAATCCCATTAATGCAGCGGTATATTTGTCCCAAATAGCTTCATCACAACCAACATCCCAATACCAAGTACCTACTTTGCCGGCCTCTAATGCCAGATTCAGCCGTTCAGTCATTTCTAATAAAGCCTGCTCAGATTGTTTGAGTTCACTCACATCCCAACAAACACCCGTTACCGATTCTGGCTGGTTTGCCTCATTACAATATAATTTGCCACGTTCAGCGAGCCAACGAATGCTGCCGTCCGGCCATACCACCCGATACTCAACATGATAAAAACCAGTTTCTTTAATACAATAAAATATTTCTTGGCGAATGCGATCACGATCTTCGCCATGAATGCAAGCTAAAAAATCTTCACGGGGCATCAAGGTAGGTTCACTATGTGCTGGCAAACCAAACAACAGCCACATATGTTTATCCCAGAGTGAAGCATCCTCTGTAGAGAGATCCCAACTCCAAGTACCCATACTTGCTGCATACAACGCTAAATTTAAGCGTTCAGTAACTTCCAACAACGCTTTTTCAGCCGGTTTTTTCTTACGATTTTG
>CAIUAS010000072.1 GCA_903897205.1 uncultured Gammaproteobacteria bacterium | reverse complement strand
CCGCCCACATTTCTGGCCGTATGCGTAAAAATTATATTCGTATTATTAATGGCGACCGCGTAAAAGTTGAATTAACGCCATACGACCTTTCTAAAGGCCGTATTGTTTTTCGAGATCGCTAGTTAATTTACCTTAGGGCGTTATACTCACTCGCAAACCGCTGCATTACATGGAACAATTTCAACGCTTAAATCGTCATTGACAGCAGTCAATTGCACTTGTCCTCCGTTAGCAAGTCGGCCGAAAAGTATTTCGTCAGCTAATGGCTTTTTAATCTTCTCCTGGATTAACCTTGCCATTGGCCGTGCGCCCATTAAACGATCATACCCGTGAATAGCCAACCAATTTCGCGCAAGCTCATCAATGTGCATTGATACATTTTTTTGCTCAAGCTGAGTTTCTAGTTCTAAGATAAATTTATCGACCACCTGCGCAACCGTCATTTTATTCAAATAGTTAAATTGGACAATACTGTCTAAGCGATTACGGAATTCAGGTGAAAATAAACGGCCAATGGCTTCTGTACTATCTCCTACTACTTTTTCCTGCGCATTAAAACCGATCCCCGGCTTACTTAATTGCTCTGCACCTGCATTGGTTGTCATAATTAAGATAACATGCCGAAAATCTGCTTTACGACCATTGGTGTCCGTTAGCGTGCCATGATCCATCACTTGCAAAAGCAAATTGAATACATCTTGGTGCGCCTTCTCAATTTCATCTAGCAATAATACGGCATGCGGATGTTTATTAATGGCCTCGGTTAACAAACCACCTTGGTCATAACCCACATAACCCGGGGGCGCACCAATTAACCGCGAAACGGTATGATGTTCCATATATTCCGACATATCAAAGCGGATTAATTCAATTCCTAATAGTTGCGCTAATTGACGAGAAACTTCTGTTTTACCCACACCCGTTGGGCCCGCCAATAAAAAACAGCCAATAGGCTTAGAAGAATCACGCAAGCCAGAACGCGCCAGCTTAATCGAAGCAGCCAAGGTAGTAATGGCCTGTTCTTGCCCAAATACTTGCATTTGCAGATCTTTTTCCAGGGTCTTTAGGCGCTCAGTGTCTGAAGCTGAAACACTTCGCGGTGGAATGCGAGCTATTTTAGCAACCATAGCTTCTATTTCTGCGACATTAATGACTTTTTTGCGCTTGCTGGGGGGTTGTAAAGCTTGATAAGCGCCCGCTTCATCAACAATATCGATCGCCTTATCCGGTAAAAATCGATCAGTGATATAACGGGCCGCCAATTCTGCACTGGCTCGCAAGGCAGCAGCCGTATATTTCACCCCATGATAGCTTTCAAAGCGACTGCGTAATCCTAATAAAATTTGAGTCGCGTCTTCAATCGATGGCTCCAAGACATCAATCTTTTGGAACCGACGGGCTAATGCGCGATCTTTTTCAAAGATGCCACGGTATTCTTGATAAGTCGTTGAACCTATGCATTTTAATTCACCGCCAGCTAATAATGGTTTAATTAAATTAGAAGCGTCCATGACCCCGCCAGAAGCCGCGCCAGCACCTACGATGGTATGAATTTCATCAATAAATAAAATAGCATTAGGTTCTTGTTTTAATTGTGACAATAAAGATTTTAAGCGTTTTTCAAAATCGCCCCGATATTTAGTGCCCGCCAACAAACTGCCTAAATCTAATGAATAAACAATGCTGTCGTTTAATATCTCTGGTACCTCGCCGGCTACAATTGCTTGCGCCAATCCCTCTGCAATAGCTGTTTTACCCACGCCCGCTTCGCCTACTAATAATGGATTATTCTTTCGGCGTCGGCACAATATTTGAATCATGCGACTGAGCTCTTCCTGACGTCCAATAACCGGATCTATTTTACCTGCTCGCGCTCTTACATTTAAATTAATCGTATAACTTTCAAGTGGTGTTGTACCGGCCCCTGTGCCCCCTTCTGCATCTTCTTCAGAGAAATGCCCCAATTGTTCTTCACCTTCATGACCATGAATACGAGAAACACCGTGAGCGATATGATTTAATACATCTAAGCGAGTAACATTCTCTTTGCGTAAAAAATAAACCGCTTGGCTATCTAATTCGCCAAAAATAGCCGCCAAAACATTGGCGCCGTTAACCTCTTGTCGGCCAGCAGACTGCACTTGAAAAATGGCTCTTTGTAATACACGCTGAAAACCTAACGTGGGCTGAGCATCATTTGAGTCGGTTGTCGGTAATACCGGCGTTGTCGCGGTGACAAAATTAGTTAATTCATTGCGTAGCTGATTAATATCTGCGCCACAAGCACATAATACGCTCACCGCCGAACTATCATCTAATAATACCAACAGCAAATGCTCTACTGTTAAATATTCATAGTGTTTTTCTTTGGCTTGTTTAAATGCTTGCTTTAACGTATTTTCAAGTTCTTTGCTTAACATGATACCCATCCTTCTCCTCTCACGGAGATTATTAACCTTCCTGTAATGTGGAAGTATTTATTCCAGCTCCTTTAATTTAACCATAGACGAATTTTGCGGAATTTGCGGAATCAAACGATAGATTTTTTCACGCAAAGAAGCGTACGTTATAAGATATGATTTAAGTAGGACGTTAAGCGCTGGCTATCTACCATTGCGTTACCATAATCTAATTCAAAAAACATCGTCAAATATCCACCTTTATCGGAAGCAATATTAGATAACGCTGAAAAATATATTAAAGAGGGAGATGGCACTGCTAAAGAAAGAGAAAGTTTTCGTAACGGATAGAATACTGCTAATACGGTATTCTATTTGCCAAGAGTTAATATGCTAGGCTTTGCAAAAAACCTAGCATATTAACTTTAAAAAATTCTCGCCAAATTTTTCCAGCGAAAAACAACTGCATGCGCGCTTATAACCGGTTTCACCGAACAATTTTAATTGTTCTGCAGGCAGATTAATCATATCTTGCATTGCTTTTATCAATAAAGGTAATTGCTTTTCAGGCACTAAAATTCCTGCCGCGCCCACCACCTCCGGCACACCATTTACAGCCGTCGCAATGATAGGCACACGCCCCACCATGGCTTCTAATAAAGCACGTCCAAAAGCTTCTTTTATTGAAGTCGATACATAAATGTCAAACGCTTTTATATAACGAAAACTGCGTTCTAAATAGCCAGTAAAAATAATTTTGTGGGTAATCTCATATTGGCGCGCCAATTGTTTTAATGCTTTTTCTTGCGGGCCTTTTCCCATAATCACTAATTTTACTTGCGGGAAAAACACGGTAATTTCAGCAAAAGCACGGATTAAACTTTCATGATCTTTATCATCGATTAAGCGTCCCATGGTACCCAATACAAAATCATCTATTTGCAAACCTAGCTCGCGGCGGGCTTGCTCACGCTCAATTAATAGTTGCTCAAAAGCAGCTACATCAAGTGCATTGGATAACACAACCACTTTATCTTTATTTAAAAATGGGGCTGCTTGCAAAATATCTTGGCGCACGGCATTCGATACTCCAGCAAAAATAACTTGTTTACGCGAAAATAAATAAATAAATAATTTTCGCCAACATCGCTTCAAAGTTCCCATGGCATGCATAACAGCAAAAATTTTAGGTATTTTTATAAAGAGGCTGACTAGAGAAATAATATAAACAGGCTTATAACGGTGACATATAATAATTGAAAACTGTTTTTCTCGACAAAATTGCAACACTTCTTTAAGTGCAAAAAGCTTGGCGCCACGCACAGTTTTTTTAGCTTGATTAAAAAAATAAACGTGTTCCGCCAACGTTTTTTGACTGACTTCTTCGGTTGGCTCGCCGACCAAATAAGCAACGGTGACTTCATATTGCGAACGATTAAAAACAGCGGCATATTGATTACACACATCAATAAAAGGTGAATTATAACCATGGCAAAAGATAAGGACTCGTTTTTTCATACGCTGGCGATCAAGTTTTTATAATGATTAGTGCGTAGGCTGATGATACTTCATCAGCCTACGCACTTTTTTTACATATGACTAATCATTGCATCGCCAAAACCAGAACAACTGACCAAAGTGGCATCCGGCATTAAGCGTTCAAAATCATAGGTAACGGTTTTAGCGGCAATAGCACCTTCCACCCCTTTAACAATTAAATCGGCTGCTTCTACCCATCCCATATGGCGCAACATCATTTCAGCGGATAAAATTAATGAGCCAGGATTTACTTTATCTTGGCCCGCATATTTTGGCGCAGTACCATGCGTTGCTTCAAACATCGCTACTTTCTCGCTTAAATTCGCGCCTGGTGCAATACCAATGCCACCCACCTGTGCCGCTAGGGCATCTGAAATATAATCACCGTTTAAATTTAGAGTGGCGATAACACTGTAATCTTCGGGACGCAATAAAATTTGCTGTAAGAAAGCATCTGCAATGACATCTTTAATAATAATCTCTTTTCCCGTATTAGGATTTTTCAGCACATGCCATGGCCCGCCATCTAATTCTTTAGCGCCAAATTTTTCGCGTGCAATAGCATAACCCCAATCCTTGAAAGCGCCTTCGGTAAATTTCATAATATTACCTTTGTGCACTAGCGTTACTGAACTGCGATTGTTATCGATGGCATACTGAATAGCGCGACTGACTAAGCGTTGGCTCCCTTCTTTTGAAACAGGTTTAATGCCAATGCCGCAATGCGCTGGAAAACGAATTTTTTTAACGCCCATTTCATTGTGTAAAAACGCAATCACTTTATCTGCTTCGGCGCTATCCGCTTGCCATTCAATTCCAGCATAAATATCTTCAGCATTTTCGCGAAAGATAACCATATCGGTTTTCCATGGTTCGCGCACAGGGCTAGGCACCCCATCAAAATAACGAACGGGACGCAAACAAACATATAAATCCAGTTGTTGACGTAAAGCAACATTTAAGGAGCGAATGCCTCCACCAACGGGCGTTGTTAAGGGGCCTTTAATAGAAACAACATAATCACAAACAGCAGCTAAGGTTTCTTCTGGCAACCAGGTATCTTTATCATATATCTTCGTCGCCTTTTCACCTGCGTAGATTTCCATCCATGCTATTTTACGCTTTCCGCCATAGGCTTTTTCGACGGCAGCATCAACCACCTTACACATAACAGGCGTGATATCAACACCAATACCATCGCCCTCAATAAAAGGAATAATAGGATGGTTGGGGATATTTAATGATAAATCCGCATTAACAGTGATTTTTTCGCCATCACCAGGAACGTTAATATGTTGATAAGAAGCCATAATGCATACCTCCACTGACAGTAATTAAAATGAGCTTAAGGATAGCATTTTTGCCGGCGATTGGTAGGGGAAGCACTTAATTGTTTTATATACGCTATAAATACAAAACAATGTAAAACCTCAACCGGCTTGGTATATCCTTTATTACTTTGCTGATGCCACTTTTTTCAATACGGTTTGAATTGTTGAAAACTTAACAAGAAAAGCACCTTCTTCTTTAGCGCTTGCAGGCAATTTAGCTAATGCTGCTTTAGCATCGGCAACGTTGGCGAATTGACCATAAATTAAGATATATAATTCACGGTTCTTCATATCATAAGTGCGGAAATAATTTGCTTTACCTTGTAAATCATATTCAGTAATAAATTCCTGCACATTCGCTAATTTATGATCGCTGGTGAGTTGAATTGTATAATAATTTGGATTAGCAGAAAGAATTTGGGTGGGAATTTTATCATCAACAGACGTCACAGCAACTGGCGACGGCGCTTTCTCTGCGGTAACTTTAGCGCCGCTTGGTGATTTAGTTAAATTTGGAAAAGCAACCATAGATTGTTCTAACGGTAACGAAGCCCGTTCTTTTTTAGCCGTTCCTGGTAATTCTATGACAGCGGCATTATTGCTGATGGGCGTTGGTTTAGCAGCAGGCAAGACACCAACAGAAACTGGCTTTGCTGTTGTCACGGCAACCACATTTACGTGGCGTTCATCAACTGTTTTTTTTTCTGGCACCATTTTAGCAGACGCAACTGCTAGACTATCTGGCTTTGCTATTAAAGCTGCTTCGCTCTTCTCAGCTTTTTCGCTCTTTTGCATGCCTGGAACCGGCGGTAACACTGGCTTTGTTGCTACGGATACAGGCGCGGTCTGCATGGATTTAACGGGCACTGTGGTTGGAGCTAATTTTGGTAAATTGGCGCTTTCATTAACAGATGATTTCACCGCTTCCACACCGCTTGCAGCATTATTTGGCGCAGTAACCATTTTAGTTACGCCTGAAAAAGTAACTAATTTTTTCACATCACCCTGGCGTAATAATACCCCGTTATCATCGATAGAAATCACTTGTGAACCATCAGCCAACTGACTTCCTATATTGACATCCGTGCTTTGCCCATTCTTTTTTAAAGTAGCTGACCAACCACCATCGGTTTGTTGGCCAGTATAAACCAATTGATATTCGTTGCTATTGGCTTGACTGCTGCCAGTAGTCGACATAACACTACCGCCGCCCATCAGCTTACTAGTTTCCGTCGTTGCTTTCGCTGCGTTTTGTTTAGCGATTGCAATCGCTTCATTATCTTCCGCAATCATGCGTTGCAATTGTGCCATTTGATATTCATTAACCAAACGCAAATATTCGCTTTGGCTATTGCTTGGATTAACCGCTGCACTCGCTTCTGCAGGATTAGCTGCACCAGCGCCGCTTTGGGCAAGTTGCGCCGCTGTTGTACTTGCGGTAACCGCCATCGCTGGCTGATGCGCTTGTATAGGCGTTGGTAGCACCGGTTTTATAGTATTTTGTGAAGGCTTATCACCCACAAATAATTCGTACAATTGCCATACTAAAAAAACGCCTACAGCAATTAATAGGATTAATACCACTTTCTGTCTTTTATCGGATTTTGCAAGATTCATAGTTAATTTCCCAACACGCTAAGTTGAATAGTTCCGGTTAATAAACCATTATTTAATGTTAAAGTATTGTTGCCAAGCAAAACTGGCAAACCAGTTAAATTGCTACCAATTAATGCCAACACTTGCGGCGATACATTTAACAAATTAATGGTTATTAAAGTTTCTTGATAAATTCCATGCGGCGTCGATAAGCCAAGCTTTACATTATTACCTGGTAACACTTGCGCCACATGATCAATAATCGCCGCTAAAACAGCTTGCGTATTAATTATTGACATGGGCTCGTTTCTGCCAGGCAAGGATTTCCTTATATTTAATAACGCACCATTGCTGGTTAATTTCACGTCTAATTTTTGTTTATCTGCCCAAGCTAATAAGTCCGTTAATGAACTGCCCATGGTGTGTAATTCAAATCGAGCACTACCATTACTAAAATCAACTTTAGTAGGAGTCCAACCAGGCACATTATAGGCTTGCACAATAAAAGCGGCTAATGTATTAAGCTGTACAGCAGGATCGGGCGTTCCTAAAGCTGTTTGATAAGCAACCAAAGGATTTTTAGTTTGCACCGGTTCCTCTGGTTTTGTTTGCCACCACCAAATCAACAGACCCAACGCCACAATAATAGCTACGCTTACCATTGCAATTTGGGTATTTTGATCGAGTTTTAATTCAGCAATAGCACGCTCAATCGGTAGTAAACGTAATTCAGGTGCGGCAACTAGGGAAGGATACAATGGCGCATGCAGTTTGGTAAAAGATTTCACTTGAGCTTCTTCCAAACTAAATTTGCCTGGCTCTATTTGCTCACTAATGGGCGCATCACCATAAATATAAATAGCAAAACTAGTTTTTTCCGCCAATAAAAACGCAAGCTCTTCGGTTAAATTAGCTGT
>CAIUAS010000071.1 GCA_903897205.1 uncultured Gammaproteobacteria bacterium | reverse complement strand
GTGTTTATTGGCTCTTGCATGACGAATATTGGCCATTATCGGGCGGCGGGAAAGTTACTTAAAGATCATGGAAAACATGTTCCTACCATCTTATGGATTGCGCCACCCACTAAAATGGATGCGCATCAATTAATGGAGGAAGGTTATTATTCTATTTACGGATTAGCAGGCGCGCGTACAGAAATTCCAGGTTGTTCATTATGCATGGGAAATCAGGCGCGTGTTGCAGATGGTGCGACGGTGGTGTCGACTTCTACGCGTAATTTCCCTAATCGGATGGGTAAAGAAGCGAACGTATATTTAAGCTCTGCTGAATTAGCAGCAATCACCGCTATTTATGGGCGCTTGCCAACGTTAGCTGAATATATGGAAAAAATTAGTGGCATCAATGCGATGGCAGGCGATATTTATCGGTATTTGAATTTCGATAAAGTAGCTGATTATCGTGAGGTGGCAGAAAAAGTGGCAGCCACCCTGTCCGCCAAAAACTAAAAAATGAAATAGAACCCCGTGAATTGGTTAGTTAATTCACGGGATTTTTTTGTTCAGCGTGCTAAGGTGCTTTAAGCAAAAGTTTATTTAATTGTTCTTGAGTTTGTTTTTCGTTTAAAGCGGTGCGTAACACATGTAATTTAGTTTCTAAAATAGCTAATCCTTCCAGTTTTTTAGGTATAGCGTCTAAATTATTATTTGTTAATTCGCGGGAAGGATCCAGGATTTTACTGGTTATTTTAAAGGCTGTTTCATGCAGCCAAACTTGCCGCTCTAACTCCGTTGGTTTAGCAAAGAACTCTTCTGAATTATTTACTATCTGTGCAATGACCAAGCCCATTTTTAAATTTGGATTATCACTAAAATGTTGAGTCAGTAAAAGGTGAGCTGAGTTGATCAGGCTATGTGATTGCCAAAATGGCGTACTCATGGCGCGCTCCTGAAGTAATTCTCTTCTTGGTTATGTTGATATCATTATACCCTTCCTTCCCTTAAGGAATACTTAAGAGGCAGAAAAGTTTGCGATTTTTTTTTGCAGGCAAGCAGTTTTTTAGCTTGACGAGCCCGTTTGCCAAACAATTTAACTATAGCGTTATGATATTGGGGATTTCAAAATTAAGCTATTTCCGTATAGAGAAAAAGAAACCGATAAGTTAATCCCAGGTTTGAGTTTGGCTAAATATGTTTTAGAGAAAGATATAGAAATTTTTAAGCGGCTGATAAGATTTTTTCATAAAAATAATAAGTTAAAATTTTATAATAATGAATTTAAAGTTCATTTAATGTTTTTGCTATATAAAGCCATTTTTAAAATTGATTTTTCTGCAGTAAAGTTTTTAGTTGAAGAGACTGATGTTGATTTATTGATGCCAAGCCAAGGGTTTAAGCAGAAGTTTGCTTTGCCAGTGATTGGGGCTGATGATGACAATGAAACATTCAAATTTTTATTGTTGCATACTTTACAGGTTTGGCAAGATAAAAACGAAGGAGAAGATTCTTCATTGTTAGAAAAAGTAAAAAATGCGCTCGTCGAAGTAAGAAAAGCTAGAGTGCTTCAAACGAGTTTGGAAGGTTGTTCGCAAAAGAGCCTCGCTAGGCTTTTAAATAACATTGAAGCAATTGATCGTAATTTAAAAGCAATTGAGTGCTATCAGATGATAAAGGATATTTTTGTTCAGAAAAGTGTTAATAGCATTTATCAAAATTTGTCTAAATCCTATCCACTTGATAATTGCTATACAATGGGGAAGTTGTTGGAGTATTTTTGCAACTTTATCAAAAAATAATTGATGCGCTCAATGATGTGATGACCGACAAAGAAATTGAGAGTTCCTATCGAAAGAGGGCATTTGAAATTCTATTTGAATATCGAGTTGATAGCGGCAATATAGCTGAAATAATTTCCTTAAGCCACTATGCATTAGCTGGATCTAATTCGGATGAAGTTTACAGTATGTGGCGTGAAATTGCCGTGAGGGAAAATTTATTTTCCAGCGATACTTATTACAAATTACTTTGCTATCAAATGAAGTTGAATAGCGAAGATAAAACATTGATACCATTATATCTGCGCAAAGCTATCCCTGAGGTAACTTATTTCGAAAGTTGTTTAGCAATACTAGCTAGTTTAAGTGTGCCTTTGCAGGAAGAGGTTATTGCAAAGATTAGAAGTGATCGTACTTTGATTGAAGTGGCCGATCGATTTTTTAGCATCAATGCTGAGTTAAGTGCAAAAATTTACTTGAGGGTTTTTAGCGGAGCAGGGAAACACCAAATAGACGTGTTAAACAGGGCAATCGCAAATCTAATTTTTAGCAGTCAAGATTACCTTGGCAGGATAATCTTCATCCCATCCGGCTAATAAGCGACGATTTTTTACCCCAACCTTCGATGTCTGTTCTTTTTTTAATAAATTCAATGCCATTTTATTAAGTAATGCCATATTAGCAGCGGCGTTGCCCTTTTTTGAGCGCCAGCGATCCTCATTAAAACTGACATCCAAGCGCCAATGCAAGGCATTCTCCACCTGCCAATGAGAACGTACTGCATCT
>CAIUAS010000070.1 GCA_903897205.1 uncultured Gammaproteobacteria bacterium | reverse complement strand
CTGAAGAAGTATGACTAACTGTTCAACTGTGGACGGCATAAACATAGCTATGTTCCTCCCGTGCTTGAAAGAGTGGCAATCTAGATTGCCACTCTCAGGAAAACTAGTGGCACTTAGCCCCGTTACTTTGATCGTCTTTTTTACAACAATCGGATTTTGCCGCACAACCTGGGCACTTGCATAAATATTTTAACAAAGCGCCAACGGCTAAGACAGGCAACATTACATCAAAGAATTTTGATACCACGATAAGGTACTCAATATGCTCTGGTGGCAAGAAAATAGCCAGTAATGCCATAAGCACCGCGATAGCAACAAATACAATAGTAAATATTTTTCCGCACATAAATAAATCTCCTGATTAAACAATAACTCCCAGCATTTATACTGGAGGCATTAGCATATCATAAGTTTTCTGTAAGCAGAATCAAATCAACCAAAAGATGCCTTAGGGATATTATGCGCTTCCTGCTACACCGTTTCTGAAATGGGCGCTATTTCAATAAGTTGTTTTTATTATATTTGATTCAAAATTAGTAAAAAATATTTGCCGCATTATCACCCAACATCTTTTGTAAATCGGCTAACAACTCGTCACTAGGCCGAACATACCATTGCTCACCTAACAATAAATTGACCAATGCATCTGCTCGATGATATTGCAAATAAACCGGAATACGCCCTGGGCAATAAGGCTTAAGTAATTTTTGCAATTGTTCTATTAAAATAGAATTAACAAGCTTCGCATCCAGCTGAATCATTAATTGCTTAGCAAAAATTTCACGTGCCGAAGTAATATCAAAGATCCTTTTCGACATTATTTTATTATTGCCCGTATACTCATCGATGCTAATTTCACCTTCAACAATGAGTAAACTATCTTTATTTAGCAAATGTTTATAGGTATGAAATACCTCGCTAAATACTGGTAAATCTAACTTGCCGCTACGATCCTCTAACGTAACAATAGCCATTCGATCGCCGCGCTTAGTAAACATCAAACGCAAGCCTACCACCCATCCTGCCACGACAACGGTTTGATTTCTAAACGTATTAAGCTGGGCTAATGGCGCAGTGGTAAAATGTGTTAATTCGTTTTCATAGCGCTGTAATGGATGACCACTTAAATAAAATCCTAAAACTTCTTTTTCGCCCTGCAACAAAACTTGCAAAGACCACTCAGGAATTTGCGGCATTTCAGGCTGCCCATAGTGATTGACAACTTCACCAAATAAATCATGCTGCCCCCTATCAACTTGGCGCAAATGCTGCTCTGCTGCTTGTAAAGCTGCTTCTAACGCCGCCAGCAAACTTGCTCGAGTAGCGCCAAAGCCATCCATGCTACCGGCTCGAATTATTGCTTCTAAGGCGCGCCGGTTTGCTTTTCGGGTATCCACACGTCGGCAAAAATCAAATAGATCTTTAAAGTTGCCCGTCTCCGTGCGACGTTGAATAATATTTTCTATCGCCGCCTCGCCAACACCTTTAATAGCACCTAAACCATAAACAATTGCCCCTGCTTTATTAACGGTAAATTTATATTGGCTATTATTAACATCCGGCGGAATAACTTCTAAATTCATACTACGACATTCATCTAAGAAAAAAACTACTTTCTCCGTATTATCCATATCGGAGGACAATACCGCCGCCATAAATTCTGCGGGATAGTGGGCTTTTAACCAAGCAGTTTGATAGGTCACTAAAGCATAGGCTGCTGAGTGCGATTTATTAAAACCATACCCGGAAAATTTTTCCATTAAATCGAAAATAGAATTAGCGGTATTTTTATCGATGTTATTTTTCTGTGATCCTTCTAAAAATATCTCACGCTGCTCGGCCATTTCCTCCGGTTTTTTCTTACCCATTGCGCGACGTAACAAATCTGCACCGCCTAAGGTATAACCCGCTAATACCTGCGCAATTTGCATAACTTGCTCTTGATAAACAATCATGCCATAAGTAGGACGTAGAATAGGTTCGAGTAAAGGATGGGGATATTCCACTTTAGCGCGACCATGTTTACGATTAATATAATCATCAACCATGCCTGACTGTAAGGGACCTGGTCTAAAAAGCGCGCCTAAATCAATAATGTCTTCAAAGCAACTTGGCTGTAAGCGTTTAACCAAGTCTTTCATACCGCGCGATTCTAATTGGAAAACTGCTGTGGTAGCGCACGCTTTTAATAAGTTAAATGTTTTTTCATCATCCAGTAAAATAAGGCTAATATCCAATAGGGGTTCGTTATCTTTCTGCCGATTCTGATTGATTGCTTGCACCGCCCAATTAATAATGGTTAGCGTGCGTAATCCTAAAAAGTCGAACTTAACAAGACCGACCGCTTCAATATCATCTTTATCAAATTGACTAACTCTATGTTCACCACCATTTTCACAATATAACGCAGTAAAATCGGTTAATTTTGAAGGGGCAATCACCACACCACCAGCGTGTTTACCAGCGTTTCTAGCTAAGCCTTCTAATTTAAGCGCTAACTCTATTAATATGCGCACTTCCTCTTCTTGTTCATAACGCCGTTTTAATTCTTCTTCTTGCGCCAACGCTTTATCTAATGTAATGCCTAATTCAAACGGAATTAATTTGGCAAGCTTATCAACCATGCCATATGGATGGCCTAGCACACGTCCCACATCGCGCACCACCGCCTTTGCCGCCATACTACCGTAGGTAATAATTTGTGAAACCGCATCGCGCCCATATTGTTGAGTGACATACTCAATAACGCGATCACGTCCATCCATACAAAAATCCACGTCAAAATCTGGCATGGAGACACGTTCTGGATTTAAAAAACGCTCAAATAATAATTGATATTGTAAAGGGTCAATGTCAGTGATTCGAATAGCATAAGCGACTAACGATCCTGCCCCCGAACCACGGCCCGGCCCTACCGGAATGCCATTTTCTTTCGACCAACGGATAAAATCCGCCACAATTAAAAAATACCCTGCAAATCCCATCGAATTAATAACTTTT
>CAIUAS010000069.1 GCA_903897205.1 uncultured Gammaproteobacteria bacterium | reverse complement strand
CAATTAAATAGGAGAAATAATATTTACTTTTTACCACTATTTAAATTCAACAATTCACAGCGCTGGTCGATTTTTTTTAATGTTTTTTAATCCTAAGAGTGATTGTATTTTAAAAAAAATTAGGCCAGACTGTGTCACTAATTATATTGGCGATAAGCAAACTGCAGGGGCTAGTTATAAGGCCTTTTAGTTCGTTTGCTAATTATTGTAAAGTTCATTACACTATTCTTCTTGCAAAGAAATAAGAAGATAAAGATTAATAAAATCAAGAGGTTAGCGCTATGGAAACCAGTGCGGCGGCTAGTGGTTTTATAGATGAAGTTCAAACTGCAAAATTGGAAACACCTGAACTTGATCAGTTGGTGGATTCTGCGGCGGCAGTAAAACAACATTTGGAAAAATGGGAACTTGCGATTGAGGGAAAGCTCGTAGCAACAGAACAAATGTTAGACCAACAATTAATGCAGATTCAAAATGTTATTTCCCAATTTAATCGGACTTTAGAAACGGCGACTAATCAAGATTGGCAACGCGCCACAACCGCTGTTCATATAGAAAGTAAACAGCAAACAATCTTGATGCAAGAAACCTGTAACGAATTAAAAAAATCGACTAAAGATATTTGTTCTCGGGTTGAACGTACTACTCAGCAAATAACCAAAAGTTTAAATAATACGATGCAAGGTTTGCGCGTAGGTGAGTTGCAACAATTAGTTGAAGATAGTGCTAGTGATGTAAAGAATTTTGCTGAAACTACCGCCAATCAAGTCAGTAATATTGTTAAGTGGTTCCATTGGAAAAATTTAGGCTTAGTGTTTTTGCTAAGTTTAATTGTAACCTTGCTGGTTAGTTTATATATTGACGACGAATGGCCATGGGAAGCACATAATGCGGTCGTTAAACAACGTTTGGCAGGACAAGCGGTATTATCCGCTTGGTCACAGCTAACTCAACTCGATAGACAGCAAATTATGGATGATGTTGCTTAATGAATATAAAGGGCTTTTTATGGCAAATACAACGGATAATATTCCAGCGTTACCGATGATGGATACGTCAACTGAAGAACAATTTCATGTTATTTTGCGTGAAGTAGCAGATTTTAATGCTATCTATGAAACTTTGCAGGAAAAATTAAGAGCACGTGAGTTTGCTTTAGAACAAAAGCTGGCTGCCGCCGGTCAACAGTTAACGACTCAATTGACAGAAATTCAGCGATCGCTAGAAATTTTTGCCAATTTTATGACAGAAGAAGGTGCCGCGCGTAGCCGTATGGCAATTAAGCAAGCCAAGGAAGAAACGGAAGCTGGCCTAAAGAATTTAAGAACCTCTTGCGAAGAAATCAAACACACTCTGGAACAAACCCAGGGCCGCTTGGATCACACAGTTACTCAAACGCTTACCCATGTTGCAGAGATCGCACAGTCTTTCCCCTCGACAGAATTTAAACAAGTGACTCAACAAAGTTGCGATGAGATAAAAATAACGTCAATTGCTACCATAAAGAAAATCTCTAGTCATATGCGGTTGTTTCATCGTAAAAATATGGCTATGGCGCTTGTTTTGACCTTATTTATGGCGCTTATTTTGGGGTTATATCTCAACGGTGAATGGCCTTGGGAGCTTCATCAGCAAGTGGTAAAAGAGCGAACTGCGGGGCGCGCCTTATTAACTGCTTGGCCGAAGTTAACCTCCGCCGAACAACAAGCCATTATTAGTGCGGCTAACCGCAATCCTATGAATTAAAAAATTATCTCAAGCGCGAAGTGTATTTGTAATATTCACATAATCTTGCACGCTTAACTCTTCTGCACGTTGTTCTGGGCTGACAGATAATTTTGGCCAGAGGTCATTGTCTATAAATGGGCGTAAGCTGTTTCGCAATACTTTGCGTCTGTGATTAAATGCTTCACGTACAATATCAGCGAATAATATTTCGTCATGGGCTTTATAAGGTAATTCACCATAAGGTAATAAAGCGACAATCGCAGAATCTACTTTAGGAGGTGGTTTAAAAGCGCCAGGTTTAACAGTAAATAAATAGTGTACTTGACAATAATATTGCACCATTATGCTTAATCGGCCGTAAGCGTCATCACCCGGTTCGGCGGCCATACGTTCAACCACTTCTTTTTGTAGCATAAAATGCATGTCTTTAATTAACGCCGCATATTTGATTAAATGAAAAATAAGTGGGGTGGAAATATTATAGGGTAAGTTGCCTATTAATCTTAAATCCGCCTTTTTTTTAGTTAATTGCGCAAAATCAAAGCGCAAAGCATCGGCTTGGTGAATGGTTAGTTTGCCTAAATCTTTACAGGCTGTTTGTAATTCTGGGATGACATCTCGATCCAGTTCAATAGCTTCCAAGCACTGCACGATGGGCAATACATGTTTTGTTAGCGCACCTAAACCAGGACCAATTTCTACAATATGTTGATTTTTAGCGGGCGCAATGACATCGACAATATGTCGTATGACATTTGGGTCGTGCAAAAAATGCTGTCCAAATCGTTTGCGTGGGATAAAATAAGAGTGAGTCATAAGTATTTCTGAGGTTAATGATGAATATTGCATATTATCACGTCGATTGCTTTACCGAAAATTTGTTTAGCGGTAATCCGGCGGCAGTTTGTGTTATGTCGGCTTGGCTATCGGATGCGTTAATGCAAACAATGGCGGCGGAGCACCATTTACCAGCTACCGCATTTATCGTAGAAGAAAATCATGCATATGGTATTCGTTGGTTTTCGCCGGATGGAGAAATTGAGCTATGCGGTCATGGCAGTATTGCTGCTTCCAGTGTTGTATTTAATTACTTAAAACCTGCTTGGCTAACCGTTACTTTTATTTCACCACAGCACACGGTGATTGTTTCGAGAGATCAAAATAATTTTACGTTAGATTTTCCGGCGCAATATTTACAAGTGTGCACTATTGAAGAGGCGTTATTAAAAGTGTTAGGCATAAAGCCGTTGGCTGTTTATAAAACCAATACCTATTTAGTGCTACTTGAAAATGAGCAACAAGTACGTAAGCTTCAACTGGATACATTAGCATTACGCCAATTAAATTGCCGCAATATCCTTATAACAGCGCCTGGGGATAAAGTAGATTTTGTTTCGCGTAATTTTTATCCGAAAAAAACAGTCATGGAAGATCCAGTAACAGGTTCTGCACATTGTATATTGGCGCCTTTCTGGGCAAAGCGCTTAAATAAAAATCGGTTATATGCGCAACAAGTATCTGCGCGTGGCGGCGAATTGATTTGCGAAGTTAATAATGAACGTGTATTAATTACAGGAAGTGCAATATTATATCAAAAAGGCGAAATTATTTTACCGAAGGTAGTGTGAGATAAACTATAAAAATAATCACAAAATATGTTTAATAAAAGTCTCTATCAATATGATGCTTTAATTTGGAGTACGATTTTAGGCGTATTGTTTTCTCGCATGGGCACTTCAATGACAGTGCCTTTTTTAACCTTTTTCTTGTATAAAAAAGCGGGGATTAATCTAGCTCATGCAGGTTTGATAGCGGGGATTTCTTCTTTAGTTTATGCCTTGACAGGTTTTTTTGGAGGTAGCCTTTCTGATCGCTATGGCCGAAAAACGCTTTTTTTAGGTTCAGTGATAGGCTCTGTCGCTGTATTTATGGGGTTTGGTTTTTTTGGCAATCTATTAAAAAATCCTGTCGCTATTGGTTTGGTTTTTGCTTTATTAAATGCAGGGGCAGGCTTATGTCGCGCCTGGAGTGAAACATTAGGCCAGGCTATTTTAGCTGAACGCACGACTATGGAGCAGAAAATAACGGTATTTAGTTTGCGTTATACGGCCGCAAATGTAGGCGCAGCGATTGGCCCTTTAATTGGGGTGATATTTGCCGCTTCCGGTGGGGTGACGGGTTTTTATATCACGGGTATCATTTTCGGTATTTACGCGATTATGTTGGGCTATTCTTTTAGCCGCTATCCTGATGTTCGTGAAATAAAATGCAAAACAGTCACTTTCAAACAAGCGATGGGCGTTATTATTCGCGATAAAACAATGCGTTATTTTACGGTCGGCGGCATTTTAATATCATTAGGCTTTACGCAGTACGAAGCTATTTTAGCTGTTATTATTAATAAATATTTAGGCTCTATTCATTTATTTTCTGTGCTGATTTCTATCAATGCTATTTTAATTATTTTAATTCAAATGCCACTGAGCCGTTTTTTAGAAGGGCGAATTATTTATCGTGCTATTATTTTGGGTGCGCTGTTAACGGTGTTGGGTTTAATTGGTTTTGGTATGGCGCAAACTAAAGTATGGCTTTATATTGTCAGCGCCGTTATTTTTACGCTAGGTGAAATATTAATATTCCCATTAATTGGTGTTGTTATTGATCAGTTAGCACCAGAACATTTACGCGGCGCTTATTTTGGTGCGGCCGGCTTTCAATTTTTTGGCCGTGCTATCGGCCCTGTTATTGGAGGAACCTTGTATCAATTATTGGGTGGCGAATCCACTTTGAATATTATTGCGGCGATCGTTTTTATGAGTGTCTGGTTTTTTTATAAAGGCTTTTTTGCACGGGAATGATGCAGTTTAATCTTGCGTATTATGGCTTCTCTATGCTTCAGCAATTTCTTGGCGTCTTGCAATAGTGGCAGCCATTCGAATGGCTGCCATGAAACTGGTTATTTCGGCAATGCCGGTTCCTGCTAATTCAAGCGCGGTGCCGTGATCGACAGAGGTGCGAATAAAAGGCAAGCCTAAAGTGACATTAACTGCTTGATGAAATCCACTGTATTTTAAGGTAGGTAAACCTTGATCATGGTACATCGCTAGCACGGCGTCTGTTTGTAATAATTGATTACGAGTAAATATTGTATCTGCGGCCAATGGTCCTTGTAATGAAAAACCTTGTTCACGTAATTCTTCTAATACAGGAATAATTACATCAATTTCTTCTCGGCCAATATGTCCATTTTCACCTGCATGGGGATTTAAACCAGCAACCGCAATGCGCGGTTGTGCTAATGAAAAATAATCTTTTAGGCCGTCATGTAATACCATTAAGGTTTTTTTTAGGAGTGGTTTGGTGATTGCCTCTGCTACATTGCGTAAGGCTAAGTGGGTTGTTACTAATGCTACTCGCATTTCGTTGGTGGCTAATAGCATGACGACGTGTGGTGTTTTAGTGAATTCAGCAAAAAATTCCGTGTGGCCAGAAAAAGCAAAGCCTGCTTCATTAATAATACCTTTATGTACAGGTCCTGTAACTAATGCGGTAAATTCTTTATTACCGCAGCCAATAGCTGCGCACGTTAATGTATCGAGTACATATTGTGCGTTCGCAGGATTTAATTTACCGCAATAACTAGGTGTAACTAATTGCACAGGTAATACTTTTAAATGGCATGCTTTAGAAGGTTGGGGGGCTTGGGCGGGATCATAGCTATCTATTTCTAATGGCATACGCAAAGTTTGTGCGCGGGCTTTTAATAAATCAGGATCGGCTATGGCTATTAATTCAACTGGTAAAGCTTGCTGGGCGATTTGGATAACAAGATCGGGGCCGATACCGGCGGGCTCACCAGGGGTTAATGCAATTCTTAAAATAGACATAATAGTGGTTGCCTTATCCTTATCGTTAATAATTATTTAAGTATGATTTAATTATTATCCATTATTTTTATATAACTTTGGCTACGTAATTGTTGTAACCAATTTTGTAAAGCTTCGCTAAATTTGCGTTGATATAAAATAGCTCTTGCTTGATTGCGTAAAAAGTTTTGATTATTAGCAACACTTTTACGTTCAACTACTTGCACAATGTGCCAGCCAAAAGCAGATTTAAAAGGTTGGCTAATCTCACCTGGTTTTAAACCATTCATTGTTTTTTCAAAAGTAGGATCCAGCATGCCAGGATTTACCCAACCTAAATCGCCACCTTTACTCGCGCTGCCTGGATCTTGCGAGTTTTCTTTAGCCAGTTGAGCAAAGCTTGCGCCATGTAAAATAGCATCGCGAATTCGCATTAAGCGAAATTTTACTTCATCATCGGGCATTAACGGATTAGTTTTAATTAAAATATGGCGTGCATGAGTAGTATACGTAGGCATTGCTGCGGGTGCTTGAGCATTAGCAGTGTTAGCTTTTATCCCTAATAATTGAACAATATGATAACCGTTGGGGGCTTTAATAGGATCGGATAAAGCGCCTGGCTGCATGTTTTTTACAACCGGTTCGAAAATATCGGGTAAATCATTAAAAGTGCGCCAACCTAAATCGCTTGATTCCACATTAATATTTCCACCGGCACGTATTTTTGCCAAAATAGTTTTGGCTTGTTGTAAGGTGTCAGCTGTTTGTTGGGGTGTCGCTGCATCTGGTAAAGGAATTAAAATATCACGCACGTGATAAAGCGCTGCTTGTGAAGAAGGCGCTTGCGTAGAAGGTGTTGCTAATAAATGTTTACCATTTTGTCGCAGAAAATCCGTCACTTCTTGTTCGCTAATTTTAACGTGTGGCGCTACTTCACGTTGTTGTAACTCACTAATCAGCATTTGTTTTTTAATTTCGGCGCGATATTTATTGTAGTCCATTCCTTGTTGTGAAACTTTAGCTTGCAATTGAGTTAAGGTCAGGCCATTTTGTTGGGCAATGCGAGTAATTGCTTGTGTTACGCTAGCATCATCTACCGTAATGCCTTCTTTTTGTGCAAGCTGAACTTGTAATTGCGTATCAATTATATGCTGTAATGCTTGTTTGCGTAGCGCGGCAGGTGCAGGCATAGGTGCGTGTGAAAATTGTAATTGTTGACGGTAAAGATTTAACTGCTGATTAAGCTGACTTTGGGTGATCGCATTATCATTCACGACTGCCGCTATTTTATCGAGTGTTGCTGCGCAAGCAATGGTGCTAATCAGTGTAAATAAGCCGGCCGTTATTATTTTTTTTACTACTTTTTTCATAGAGTGGACCCTTGGAGAGGTTGAAAATTATCTTGGTAACCAGAAATATTGCCTGTTAAAAATGAGGCTGGATCTTCCGTGCCCACATTCGCTAATCCTTTGAATTGCCATTGCAAATAAATATTATTACCAAAAGTTGGGTTGTTATTTTGATTTAAGCCAGCAAAAGTGCGGCCAGCAACTAAGCGCACTGCCCAACAGCAACTATTATATTCTAATCCGTAAAAGAAGGTCTGCGGATATGCGTGACTAACGTTGTAAGTGTAACCCCCAACAGCGCCCCAGCTTTCATGTACGGGCCATGCAAAAGAAACGCCAGCCTGATTAAGATCATTGTGATGACTTTCCGGTGAAATAACGGGTTGATTGGGTAAGGTATTAAGCGTATCACCAAAGCGGATGAAATTATAATTTAGATTAATAACTTTATTAAATCCAGGTTTGTATTGTAAATTAACGCTGCTGTTAACCATCTCATCGGTTCTTGTATCCCAAGCGACATTAGCTAGCGCAGACCAAATCGGATTAAAATGATACGCTAATTGACCTGCAATGGGAGAAAAATTTTCTGTCGAAGAGGTGGCGCCAACCGCTATTAATGGATTGATATTACAATTAGTAAATGTCGAAGCAGAACCGGGGGTCGTGCCAGCGGCGGTACCTGGGGTGCATAAATTAACGCGCCTATCACGGAAATAATATAATTCGCCGATGCTCGCACGGAATTTTTCTGCGCCGGTATCGGCGTCGAGAAAACGCGTGCTGATAGCATAAGCAATTTGATCGGCATCGCCAATGCGATCCAAGCCGCTAAAACGATTGGTCATAAATAAACTATCGTAAGTAAATGGCACAATGCCAGTATCAAAGATAGGAATATCATCTTGATGGCGATAAGGCGCATACAAAAAGAAAAGTCTAGGTTCTAAGGTTTGTTGATAATGATTGCCCCATAAATTGGCGTTGCGATCAAAATATAAACCGCTATCAATAGCAAAAATAGGAATATTGCGTTGCACTTCATCACGATAACCATTTACTTGTGAGCCAATATTGTAATGGGTCAACGCTAATTGTAAGGAGGGTGTGATAAAGCCGGATAAACCGGTAATGGGTAAACTTACGCCAGGTTGAATATTAATGCGTTCTGCGGTAGGTACGAATGTGTTTTCACTCGGATTTCGTGTGCGTTCAAAATAAGTAAATTGATTATCAAATTGATACTGTAAGCCGAAGGCACCATTAGGATAATTACCATTCCAATTTAATTGCGGCAGCGCATTATAAGGATTATTAACCGCCGTTTGATTGATAGGATGTAAAGTCTGATAGCCTTGTAATAAACCATTAAAATTCCAATTTTCGCCAGCGTAATTAATATTGGCTCGCTCAGGTAATTGATTGTTAGATAAGGTTCTTATATTGCCAAAATCTTGTAAATAATAATCATCGCTAACGGAATTATAATCAACACTACTGCGCCAGTGTTCATTATACGTCGTTCTATCTTCCCAGGTGAAAGCGCTGCGATTATCGCTGCTACGCAACAAGCGTCCCAACGCGGGATTGTTAGCAAACTTAGTGGCGGTTTCATCTTGAAAATTACTAAATGCACTATCGTGAGGTAAATAACCTAGGGAAAAATCGCCATAGCTATAGTTAGTTAAATAACGAAAGGTATTATTAAGTTGTACACCGCGTTGGCTATAAACATGCGGGGTAATTAAATCATCATAATTAGGTGCAATGTTCCAATAATAAGGCGTTGCAAAATTAAATCCCGAACGGCTGGAATTACCTAAGGTGGGAAATAAAAAACCAGATTGACGGCGCTTATCAATAGGGAAGTTAAAATAGGGCGTGTAAAAAACAGGCACGTTTTTAACGTCTAACCAGGCGTTATAAGCATAACCTCGGCCGGCATCTCTATTTAAAATAATCGTCTTAGCTTTTACTTGCCACGTGTCGGCAGTTGGCGCGCAAGTGGTATAGGAGGCTTTTATTAATTGAATTAAGCCTTTCTTATCTTGATGAACCGCATTAGCTTTACCCCATGCCGTTAGGACGGGAGCACTTTTAGTATTATCAATTAATTGAGTAGGCGCATTAAGCGCCATGCGATAAAGCGCGTGCGCGAAGTTTGCTGCTTTGGAATGCAACTCAAGGTGTGCGCTATCGCCGGTAATTAATTTACCCGGTTCTCTTAAAGTGACGTGACCATATAAATCAGCGGTGATTGGCGCTGCGGTTTCGGAATGGCGATGAATTAAAATGCGGTCTGCATTGACTAAGCGGCCTGGCTGCGCCAGGGT
>CAIUAS010000068.1 GCA_903897205.1 uncultured Gammaproteobacteria bacterium | reverse complement strand
ATGGAAAGGTGATAGCCGAAATCAGTCCGATCATGATCTCGCGCAAGACTGTGGTGTCCAACCGCCAACCAGACCGGGCATTCAGATAAAAACTCGAAAAATATATGAGAGTCGGCAGAGATAATATTTTTTATTATATCAAACAGTTGTTTATTTTGTGGAAAGTCGAACCCGTGCTTAGAAAAATATTTTACTTCCAGATGCTTGTAGAATAGCTTTCTTTCTTGCTCATTCTGGCTGAGCTGATTGAAATTGGCCCCTCTGAGCAAGGCTAGTTTTTGCTCACTAGTAAAAATTTTGCTAACGCACTTAGGATGGATTTTATATTCTTGCCAATAGGCACTTAGTAATTCAGCGTCAGCGTCAGAACGTAGATCTTGTGTTATTTTATCTAATTTTGAAATATCTGATGTGGATTTGGTTTTATGAAGTCCCTTCACATAATAACCACTCCCAAAGAGCGAATAATCAATTTCGCTATATCTTACGATATCGATAATACCCATAAATTCCCCTGTTCTACTAATTTATGAATAAATCCGTTTACCTATTTCCTCCTGGCAAGTTTCTTAAAAAACATGACGCTATTATTGATTAAAATACCGCAATAGTCATGTCAGGAAATAGTCACATTAGGAAATAATTAGGCATATTACCTAATTATAGCATGACCAAATTGCACCAAGATATGGTTAATTAAATTAATAACATTAATTTGACTGCTCATTATTTTCGATAATTTTCGTTTTTAATTTTTGGCTGGGATGAAAGGTTACAACACGGCGAGCACTGACAGGAATGACTTCACCTGTTTTGGGATTACGCCCAGGTCGTTGCTTTTTATCGCGCAATTCAAAATTGCCAAAACCGGCCAGCTTCACGTCCTCACCATTTTCTAACGCGAGGCGAATTTCTTCAAAAAATTCTTCGACTAATAAAGTCGCTTCATTACGCCCCAGGGTTGGTATTGCTTTAATGAGCTTTCTGCTGAGTTCCAGCTTCGTTAGCACCATCGCACTTCTCCTTTGATTTTATTCCCGTAAGGTAACCGCAAGTTGAGCAATTAAAGTATTAATTATTTTTTCCATCAGCTGATTAACTTCTTCATCCACCAAAGTCCGTTCAGGATGTTGCAATAATAATCCGATTGCCAAACTACGCTGCTCGCTATTTTTTTGTTTGTCTTGATAAACATCAAATAACCACACATCGCTTAACCATTCATTAGCGCACGCCTTGATACAATCTGAAATTGTTTGAAATGAAATGGACGCATTTATCCAAAAAGAAATATCGCGTCGTATGGCAGGATATTTAGAAATCACATCGAGCTGCGGTAATCTCATTTGCATTAATTCTGCTAGTTGTAATTCATATACATACAGCGAAGCTTTAATATCTAGCGCTTGCAATATTGCAGGATGCAAAGCGCCTAAATAACCAATTTTTTTACCTTGTCGAGATATTTCACTGCATTGACCAGGGTGCAAAGCAGGATGCTCTCCCGCGTGAAAAGTAAACTCATCGGCACAGCCTGTTAACGCAAATAAAGCTTGTAAATCAGCTTTAACATCAAAAAAATCAATTGAAGCTTGCTTGGTACTCCACTGTTCGGGATAACGATTTCCCATGGCTAAGCCCGCTAACATCGGCTCTTGTTGTAATTCATTGTGGGTGGGCCAAAAACGCAAACCTGTTTCAAATAAACGAACCCGCGCTTGCTGACGATTATAATTATACAAAGCGGCGGTTATTAAACCTGGCCATAAACTCGTACGCATGACAGATAAATCAGCCGAGATTGGATTTAATAAGGCAAACGCTTGTTTATCAGGATTAATTAATTGTTGTAATTTTGGCGCCACAAAACTATAAGTAATCGCCTCATGGTAACCTTTATCTACCAACAAATGACGGATGCGCGAAATACTCATTAACTGTTCAGACTGCGGCAAAAATGCTAATTGCATTTGCGGCTGTTTTGTGGGTATCGCATCGTAGCCTTGCACGCGAATAATTTCTTCAATTAAATCGGCCTCTAATGCAATATCAAAGCGATAACTTGGCGGCATTACCAACCAACCTTCCAGTTGCTTGGTTAATTGCATGCCTAATTTTGTTAAAATATTTTCAATTTTTTCAGCAGAAATTTCCATGCCTAATATTTTTTCGATCCGTGCAGGCCGTAATAAAATGGGCTTAGGCAAAGGCAAATAACTATCGTTAATCATTTCAATTATTGGCCCTACTTGACCGCCTGCAATGCTAATTAATAATTGAGTAGCGCGCTCTAATGCTTGACGTTGCAAGCTTGGATCAACACCACGTTCATAACGATAGGAAGCATCGGTATTTAAACCATAACGACGCGCACGGCCTGCAATAGTAATAGGATT
>CAIUAS010000067.1 GCA_903897205.1 uncultured Gammaproteobacteria bacterium | reverse complement strand
GTTATAAAGAAACTTTCGACATTGCCATTATTGATCAGCAACTCAGCAGTTGTGATGCAATGCAATTGGGTATAAGAATCAATAATCAAGTAGGACTTACTGTGCGCCCAATGTTGTTATTATTAATGCCACCTAGCCCTGTTACAGCAAAAGAACGCGCAAAAGCAGCTGGTTTTTTTGATTGCCTGACTAAACCAGTGCATCCTTCTGAATTATTAATGACATTAACGGCTACTTGGGAAAAATGGAAGGATAAAAGTAATCCACAAAAGAAGGCCACCTATTTACCGGCTCCGCTCCAATGGCACGTTTTATTGGTAGAGGATAGTCCCGTTGTGCAGCGCGTACATGTCAAAATGCTTGAGAAATTAGGCTGTCAGGTGGATCTTGCTGAAAATGCCTTGCAAGCATTGTCGATGAGTAATAATGATTATGATATTATTTTTATGGATATCGGCTTGCCCGAAATGAGCGGTCTTGAAGTGACGGAAGAGATAAGGCGCCGTGAGAAAAACCTCAAACATACCCCAATAATTGCTGTTACCGGTTTTGCACATGAAGAAGATAAAAAAAATTGCTTAATGGTGGGGATGGATGATGTCGCAATAAAGCCTATTAAGCCAGAAGAATTAAAGGAATTATTGCTTAAATGGGGCGCTAAACAATATAATAATACTGATTGTCTAAATGAATAAATAATAAAAAAACTAAAATCCCATCTGCAATAACTATAGAAATCACAGTATGAAAATGTACTAGTATTTAGCTGGTGCGGGTTAGAGCGCTAGGCGATAGTATTTGCGCAAACACGCATGAATACATCCATGTAGCTACTTGCGGCTTCCTGCCGCAACGTTTTTATTTTTTCAAAAACCACACAGCCTTGATGTCCTAAGCGACCTGTAAATAAAACATGTAGTCGAGTTTTAATAGAGTTAGGCAATTGATTGAAATTAGCAGATTTTGCAATAAATATGGCTGACTGTGAAAACTGGATTAGGTCTTGGGAGTTTTGAATAAAATAAGGTTGTATTGGCTTGTCGGCGGCAACTATATATTTAATATCTTCACCATCTGGCCCGATTTGATAAAACACCAGTGCTTGCAAAGGTTGCCTGATAGTTTCTACTTTCTCGACAAAAGGTTGCGCACGGTTAAATTGCACGCTTAAAGGCTGGGCGACTAAGGCATAGTTTAAAATAAAACTGAATAATCCTAGGCTAAATATGCCAAACTGATACAGTTGAATTTGCTGCGATTTTTTTCGCCAAAGCAAAAAAGTGCTTACGCTTAATAATATAAATAGAACATATAATTTAAAATAAGGTATTTCTAAAGTGAGTTGTTTTTGTTTGCTAAAAATATAAGCTATTGTAATTAATAATAAACTAATAAATGGTAATAGCAGAAACAGACAATGCAATAAATTTTTCAAATAATTTAAAAAACGATTACGATGTTCTCGATAAAACAAGTAGGCGGCGGCTAAACTAATAGCAGGTGTCATCGGTAGTATATACCGCATTTTTTCATCGCTAGGAATGCTCATTCCCACTAAAATAATGCACGTCCAGCCAGCTAATAGTTTAAGTAAATTAAAATCTTTGTCGGGTGTTTTCTTGAAAAGATCTTTAGCGTAAACGATAAAAATAATCAATGCGATAGGGAAGGCTAGTGCATAATTTATAAAACTAGCAGTAAAATAATAATAAAACGGAACTGAATTAAATGAATCGACGCGGCCCATTGCCTGCATATGAATGACAGACTGGACTAAATTATCTCCACCCTCTAGCCAGGCAGCGCCTAATAATCCAGCCATGCAAAGCATTAACATGACAATAGCGCTAATGCCAGTGATAAATAATGCTTTAATATTTTTTTCCAATAAATAATAAATGCCCACTATGCTGGCAGGGATAATTAATCCAATAGGCCCTCTCACTGAAAAGCTTAATAACCAACAAAATGGAATTAACCACAAACGAGTTTTTTTACCTAAAAGATCGGCCGAATAAGCATAATAAAAACAAGCGGCGGTTGCGGCACAGGTAAATTGATCTAAAGTAATTGTTCGCGCTGCCGCTAAAAAATTAAACGTAAAAAGAGCCAATAAAACACCATATAAACCTAGCAAGCGTGAATGTAAACTTCCAATTAAGTAAATAAATACTAAACAGGTTGAGGACGCTAATGCGGTGGGTAAAATAGCGGTTAGAAAAGTTACCTTATGCTCGGGCAGTGAAAATAAATAAGTTAAAATGGTTTGCGTGGCCGGATAGTCTGGATAAGGTTTATTGTAAGTTGTTGGGAAAAATCGGATGCCATTTCGCAACATTTCTTGGGCAAATACACCAAAACGCGATTCAAATTGAATGAATTCATGTTGCGAAAAGCCGAAAGTAAAAAGGGCAAGACTGAGGAAAAATATCAATATTAGTTCAAACGGGTAGCGATTTTTGCAATTAGAAAAAATATTATTCATGTGAAATTAAAGTGTTTTCACATGTAGCCGTTCATTTTCTAAGTAAACATGCACATTTTGTTTAATCGAACTATTTTGTAAATCTTCGCTGACCCAATAATGACCGGCAATGGCTATCAAATCTGCTTCGAGACTTTGGCAAAAAATACGTGCATTTTGATCGCCCATGACGCCCGCTAAGGCGCGTCCGCGTAATGTTCCGTAGACATGGATATGACCATCAGCTAATAATTCAGCACCATGACTAACCGGCGCAAGCACAATTAAATCAGCGTTGCGTGCGTAAATTTGTTGTCCGGAACGGACAGGCTGAGTAATAAGTTTGGAGCCGGTACTTCTTGCATTAATAGGGACCGCCACTTTAGCGGGATCCGACTTGGAGTTTTTATTAGAAGCGTCCTTGGGATCTGCTTTAGCATTTGGAAAGATAGCTAAACCAATCTGTTGCGCTTCTTTATGCTGTTCAGGATTTCCGCCACGGACACCTACTAAAATAATATTAAGTTCGCGCACAACCTTCATAATGCCAGCAAAATCAATAGCGATAGTGGGCTTATGCATTTTTTGCAAATCTAGCACGATGGGCATGAAGTGAAAAAACTTAGGCGTTTGTTTCACTAACTCCGTGAGTTGCTCAGTGAAAGACAGTAAATCAGCATTAAGCAAATGCAATACCGTTAATGTAAAAAGACTTCCTTTAAGCTGGAAGGCTGGATTTTGTTCAATCTGCGAAATACTACCTGTCATTTTGCTTAGTCCCCCACTTGTTTTTTCACTAAGGTGAAGATATTGTGCTTGTCGGTTTATGTCAAGAAAAGACATCTTTAGAATTCGTTTGCCAAGTGCTGAGGATATAAAATTACTATAATATAAGGCTATCAAGTATGAATAAGCTATGGCTAAAAAATTACCAAGACGGGGTGCCTCCAGAAATTAATCCCGATGCTTACGCATCCCTCGGTGAGCTATTTAATGAAAGTTGCGCAAAATATAAAGATTTGCCGGCACTAAGCAATCTTGACCATGTCATATCTTACCAACAATTAGCAGAGTATAGCCGAATATTTTCAGCCTATTTGCAACAAGTTTTAGGGGCAAGAAAAGGCGACCGTATAGCGATTATGTTGCCCAATGTGCTGCAATACCCAATCGCGCTATTTGGCGCTTTGCAAGCGGGCCTGGTTATCGTTAATGTGAATCCACTCTATACAGTTACTGAGCTTGTTCATCAACTTAATGATGCCAAAGCCGAAACCATTGTGGTGTTAGCCAACTTCGCTCATGTTGTTCAAAAGGCTTTACCACAGACGTGTTTGAAAAATATTATTGTTACCGAATTAGCCGATTTATTTCCTTGGTTAAAGTCTATTTTAATTAATTCTGTGGTTAAATATATAAGAAAAATGGTACCTGCTTGGTCCATTCCACAGGCAATCCCATTTAAAAAAATCATGGCAGAGGGCAAGAAACTAGCGTTTGAACCAGTGCCTGTTGCAGGCAATGATATTGCATTTTTACAATACACGGGCGGTACAACCGGTGTTGCGAAAGGTGCTATTTTAACGCATCGTAATATGATAGCGAACGTGGAGCAGGTAATTGCGTGGGTAAGTCCCGTTTTAGAAGAACGTTGTGAAATCGTTATCACACCCTTACCGCTTTATCATATCTTCTCATTAACCGCGAATTGCTTATCATTTTTGCGCCTTGGCGCCTTAAATGTTTTGATTACCAATCCGCGAGACATTTCACATTTAGTCAAAGAATTAGCCAAGCGTCCTTGTAGCGCTATTACAGGTGTTAATACGCTATTCAATGCTCTGCTTAATAATCCTGATTTTGTTAAGCTCAATTTTAGCAGTTTAAAAGTGGCTTTGGGCGGCGGTGCTTCTGTCCAACATTCAGTTGCTGAGCGCTGGCAACAAGTTACTGGTAAGGCCTTATATGAAGGTTATGGGCTAACGGAAACATCTCCTGTTGTATGTATCACGCCTATGAATATGGTCAATCATCAAGGCAGTATTGGTTTGCCTGTACCATCGACTGACATCAGTTTGCGCGATGACAATAATAATGAAGTGGCTATAGGTGAAACCGGCGAGCTGTGTGTAAAAGGCCCGCAAGTCATGCGCGGTTATTGGAACAATGAAGCAGAAGCCCACAAAGTTTTCACCGAAGATGGTTGGTTAAAAACAGGAGATATTGCTCGAATGGATGAAAACGGCTTCGTTTACCTAGTCGACCGTAAGAAAGATATGATTCTCGTCTCAGGATTTAATGTTTACCCAAATGAAGTAGAAGACGTAATAGCCGCCAACCCGGGTGTGTTAGAAGTCGCTGTTCTTGGCGTGCCAGACCCTAACTCAGGTGAAGCAGTCAAAGCCTTTATCGTGAAAAAAGATCCGCAGCTAACTGCCGATGCGCTAATAGCTTATTGTCGCCAATACCTAACTGGATATAAATTACCCAGGCAAATCGAGTTCCGTGATAGCTTACCTAAATCAAATGTGGGGAAGATTTTGAGAAGGATACTGAGGGATGGGCATAACGCAGGTGGTGAACACAATTAATAAATGGCCCTATTCGTGCTCAAAATAGCTTTAAAACCAAAGTTGACCTAAAAGAACCTGCATTATTGTTACACCCTTAAGGATTCGTTAAGGTTTCTGTGTTTATAATAAACGAGAGCGTATAATGCGGATAAAAGGTCTAAAGGCTTAGATAGCAATTTTTTGTACAAATAATTCGAACAGTGGTGAAACTATACTTAACAAGTAGGTGAAGATATGCCTGTCAATGAAAGTCCTCCGGATAAAAAAGATCATGAAAAATTAATATTAAGCCAAAGGCTCAAAGAGGCAGAGCAGAACGAAACTGTGCAGATTGAAATGCTTAACTATTTTCAAGACAATTTTGAAATGCCTCCCGCAGGATTATTTCAACAATATGGTGTCACGATTGAAGATCAAACCAAAGCAGAGTTTGAAGCTTTCTGCAGGATATACTTTTTAGAACAAGTATTAATGCCTGACAATAAATTTCCTAATATACAAAAAACCCCTGATTTTTCAGGGCGGACACCGATTGAAAAATTTAAGTTCAAGTTTCGTTCTGTGTTGAGGTCTGGAAAGGGGACTGTACATATCAAATAAAAAGCCATTTTAAAATATAACATACAATGCAAAATAAAGTATATAAAATGCATTTAAAT
>CAIUAS010000066.1 GCA_903897205.1 uncultured Gammaproteobacteria bacterium | reverse complement strand
GGCGTGATTGCTTGTTGGTTGATGATATTGTAGATACTGGCGGCACACTGTGCCAGGCCGCTCAAGCATTAAAAGAACATGGCGCGGCCACTGTATCCGCTTATTGCACGCATCCCGTATTATCAGGTATAGCCATTAAAAATATTGAATCCTCAGCCATTGATGAAATTGTTGTTACGGATACCATTCCCTTAC
This sequence comes from uncultured Gammaproteobacteria bacterium, assembly GCA_903897205.1. GTDB lineage: Bacteria > Pseudomonadota > Gammaproteobacteria > CAIUAS01 > CAIUAS01 > CAIUAS01. The sequence continues at coordinate 25,578 of CAIUAS010000066.1, read as the reverse complement.
ATGCTGCTGCGGCTCAGTGCCCTAAAATTCGTCAACTAAGCATCAGCCATATGCTTTCACAAACCATTCGGCGTGTTAATGAAGAAGAGTCGGTAAGTTCAATGTTTGTAGTGTAATAAGCTAGCTTACAAGGTTTATGTATAGACTTCTTGGAAAAGTGAAACTTTTATGAATATTAAACAACTCAGCGATTTTGTTAACCAAACCTGGGAGCAATCCATCGTCCCCTCTTTATGTGAATATATTCGCATTCCTAATAAGTCACCTAGCTTTGATCCTCAGTGGGAAACCAATGGCCATATGGAAAAAGCAGTTGAATTAATGGTTAATTGGTGTAAACAACAAAATATTGCCAACTTGCAACTCACTGTTCATCGATTGCCAGGGCGAACACCTCTACTCGTGCTAGAGATTCCAGGCCAAATAGAAGAAACGATATTATTATACGGTCATTTAGATAAGCAGCCTGAAATGACTGGTTGGGATCCTGAACTTGGCCCCTGGAAACCTGTGCTTAAAAACGATCGCTTATATGGCCGAGGCGGCGCTGATGACGGTTACGCCCTCTTTGCCTCCCTCACCGCCATTAAAGGCTTACAACAACAAAATATCCCGCATGCGCGCTGTGTGATTTTAATTGAAGCCAGCGAGGAAAGTGGAAGTCCTGATTTACCTTTTTACGTTGAGCATTTAACCCATGAAATTGGCACACCCGATTTAGTTATTTGTTTAGACTCTGGCTGTGGTAATTACGATCAATTATGGTGCACTACTTCTTTGCGCGGCAATATTGTTGGCGAATTAAAAGTTGAAATTTTAACAGAAGGTGTTCATTCAGGTGCGGCTAGCGGCATAGCGCCTTCTAGCTTCCGTATCGTCCGGCAATTATTAAAACGACTTGAAGATGAAAATACCGGCGAAATTTTATTGGATGATTTAAAAGTAGTTATTCCAGCCGAACGGATTGAACAAGCAAAATTAGTTGCCGAGACAATGGGTGATAAAGTTTGGCAAGAATTACCTTTTATAAAAGATGCCAAACCTGTTTCAAGCAATAATTATGAACTGATAATTAATCGCACCTGGAAAGCCGCCCTCTCCTTTACTGGCATTGGAGGCGTTCCCAGCCTAGAAAATGCGGGAAATGTTTTACGTCCCTCTACCACCGCTAAACTTTCTATGCGTTTACCGCCTACCTGTGATGCTAAAAAAGCAGCGATGGCTATGAAACAAATTTTAGAAACTAATCCACCCTATAATGCGCAAGTAACTTTTATAATCCGAGAAGGCGCCGCGCCTGGTTGGAATGCGCCAGTGATACAAAACTGGCTAAAGCAATCCCTTAACGAGGCTTCACAAACTTATTATGGCAAACCAGCACTCTATTGGGGCGAAGGCGGCACAATACCATTTATGGGCATGCTAGGTGAAAAATTTCCTAAAGCGCAATTTGTTATTACCGGCGTTTTAGGCCCAAAATCTAATGCGCATGGACCAAATGAATTTTTACATATCACGATGGCAAAAAATTTAACTTGTTGTGTGGCACAGATTATTGCCGATCATTATCGCAAGTAAATAACATATACCAAACCCGAGGTAACACTTATTTTGGTATATCTTGCCTATTTATTAGGCCTAAATAAATGTAATCGATTAGCATTGCTTACCACAGTAAGTGAAGATAACGCCATCGTTGCCCCTGCAATAACAGGATTCAGTAATAGTTTTGTGAAAGGATAAATAGCACCTGCAGCAATAGGTATCGCTAAAATATTATAAATAAAAGCAGCAAATAAATTTTGCTTCATATTACGCAATGTTGCTCGCGAAATTTCAATTGCATTAACAATACTGTGCAGAGAGCCTTGCAATAAAGTAATATCTGCACTCTCAACGGTAACTGCAATACCTGAACCTACTGCAAAACCAACATTAGCTTGCATAAGTGCTGGCGCATCATTAATACCATCCCCTGCCATACCTACAATTTCTCCTTTATTTTGTAAATTAGCGACGATTTGCGATTTATGCTGAGGCAATGTATCGGCAAATATTTGCTTAATGCCAACTTCCGCTGCAATTGCTTGTGCAGTCTGCCAATGATCACCCGTCACCATTACGACCTGCACACCTAGTTTTTGTAAACGTGCAATAGCCGCTGCGGAATCTGCTTTAAGCGGATCAACAATAGAAAAAATGGCGACTATTTTTTTATCAGCCACCATAAAAATAGGCGTTTGGCCTTTTTTAGTGAATTCTTCTTCAAGGTTAATATTGTTTAATGGTACTTGATATTTTTCTAATAATTTTTTATTACCTAATAATACTTGTTGATTATTCACGCTGGCTACTACCCCATGTCCCACTTCTGCTTGAAATTGTACGACTGGAATTAATGTGCAATTACGTTCTTTGGCGGCTTGTAAAATCGCTTGCCCTAAGGGATGTTCAGAATTAATTTCAATACTCGCAGCACAAGCTAATATTTTTTCTTCACTCCAATCTGCTAATAATTTAATTGTGCTTAATGCGGGTTGACCTTGCGTAATAGTACCTGTTTTATCTAAAATAATAGTTGTTAAATTTCCAGCCTGTTGCAAGGCTTCGCCATTACGAATTAAAACACCATATTCTGCCGCCTTACCAATGCCAGTCATAACAGAAATAGGTATTGCTAGCCCGATCGCGCAAGGACAAGCAATAATTAAAACTGACATTGCTGTAACTAACATATAGATAATTTTTGGCGATGGCCCAACCATGAACCAAATTAAGGCGGTAATAATCGCAATTAAAATAATAGCAGGGACAAATATGGCAGCGACTTTATCTGCTAGTCGAGCAATAGAAGGTTTAGTATTTTGTGCTTGTTGCACTAACTTGATAATTTGCGATAAGGTAGTATCTTGGCCTATTTTTGTCGTTTTAAATAAAAAACTACCGGTTTTATTAACAGTGCCGCTAACCACTTCATCACCTGTTTTTTTAGAGACTGGAATGGCTTCACCTGTCAACATAGCTTGATCGACATAGGATTCGCCTTCAATAATTACTCCATCCACTGGAATTCTGTTACCCGGTTTAATACGAACAATGTCATTAATTTCAACTTGGTTAATAGGAAGTATTATTTCATTATTATTTCTGATAAGGCAGGCTGTTTCTGGTTGTAATTCAAGCAATCTTTTTATTGCCGCAGAAGTTTTACCACGCGCGGCTGATTCTAGCCATGCGCCCAAATTAACTAAGGCAATAATAAAAATAGTTGATTCAAAATATTGATGTTGCGCTAATGCAGGCACCGTATGAGGAAATAATACAACCCAGGCAGAATATAACCATGCAATTCCTGTGCCCGCTGCAATTAGCGTGTCCATATTGGTTGTACGCATTTTTAACGCTGTCCAGGCGCCACTAAAAAAATGCCCTCCCGAATAAATTAACGTAATAAAAGCTAAAATACCGAGTACGATACCGAGCATCTGTCCTTCCGTTGTTATGAGGGAAGGCATTGCTATTAAATGAAAAATAAAAGCGGGCACACCCATTAAAAAAGCAACTACTGTTTTTTTTAGTAATTGTTTATGCTGATGCAATATATACTGCTCATGTTGAAGAGCATCTAAACGAATGTCTTCATTGCTATTCAACGTCGCGGTATAACCTGCCGCTTTCATAGCTTGGATTATTTCATCTGTCGACATTTTTTCGCGAAGACTGACAGTAGCTATTTTGCTGGCAAAATTAACTTCCGCATGTTGCACCGCTGATAATTTCAGCAAAGCATTTTCAATGGTATTGACACAGCTTGCGCAATGCATGTCATGCACAGTCAATTGATAGGTGATTTTATTATCCATGCTTATTTTTTCCCGTGAAAACCTAATAAAAAAAGGCGCTGAAATAGCGCCTTTTTACTTTACAGCATTATTTTTCTTACTTACCAGCCGGTTACTTCAGCAAGGACTTTACCCATGTCTGCAGGTGATTTAACCGTACGCACGCCAGCCGCCTCAAGCGCAGCAAATTTCTCAGCAGCGGTACCTTTACCACCAGAAATAATCGCACCCGCATGCCCCATGCGTTTACCGGATGGCGCGGTAACTCCAGCAATATAAGAAACAACGGGTTTTGTTACATGCTGTTTAATAAACTCAGCGGCTTCTTCTTCTGCGGTTCCACCAATTTCACCTACCATAATAATGGCTTCGGTTTTAGGATCAGCTTGGAAAAGGCGTAAAATATCAATGAAATTGCTACCAGGAATAGGGTCGCCACCAATACCAACGCAAGTGCTTTGGCCAAAACCTAAATCAGTTGTTTGTTTAACGGCTTCATACGTTAAGGTACCCGAACGAGAAACAATACCCACACGACCTGGTTTATGAATATAACCTGGCATAATACCAATTTTACATTCCCCTGGCGTAATTACACCTGGGCAATTGGGCCCAATCATGCGCGCATTAGTATTATTTTCTAAATATACTTTTACTTCTAGCATATCTAATACCGGTATACCTTCTGTGATACATACAATTAATTTAATACCGGCATCCGCCGCTTCAATAATTGAATCTTTGCAAAAAGGCGCAGGCACATAAATAACCGAAGCATCAGCCCCTGTTGCTTGTACTGCTTCTTTTACAGTATTAAAAACAGGTAAACCCAAGTGACTTTCACCACCTTTGCCTGGCGTTACACCACCAACCATTTTCGTGCCATATTCAACCGCTTGCTGTGAATGGAAAGTGCCTTGCTTACCAGTGAATCCTTGGCAAATTACTTTTGTGTTTTTATCAATTAATATACTCATTATTTACTCTTCTATTAAATATATTCCAGATTAAATTTATTTTCTTTTCTTTTTCTAACTAAGAAAACAAATGCAAATTATACTTTTACTGCTTCAACGATCTGTTGAGCGGCGTCCGTTAAGCTTTTAGCAGCAATAATATTTAAGCCACTTTCACTTAATTTCTTGGCGCCCAAATCGGCATTGTTACCTTCCAAGCGAACAACGACAGGTATGGTGACACCCACTTCAGCTACTGCACCTATAATGCCATCTGCAATCATGTCACAGCGAACAATGCCACCAAAAATATTGACTAAAATTCCTTTCACATTTTTATCAGATAAAATAATTTTAAATGCTTCAGTTACACGCTCTTGAGTTGCACCGCCACCTACATCTAAGAAGTTAGCAGGATTACCACCATGTAATTTAATAATATCCATGGTTGCCATCGCCAAACCAGCGCCATTAACCATACAACCAATATCACCATCTAATGCAACATAATTTAATTCCCAATCGCGGGCACGATTTTCACGTTCATCTTCTTGCGAAGGATCGCGCATTGCACGAATTTCTGGCTGACGATAAAGTGCGTTATCATCTACGACCACTTTACCATCTAAGCAAATTAATTTACCGGATTGATCAATAATTAAAGGATTAATTTCAACCAAGCTTAAATCGCATTCCATAAACATTTTACCTAAGCCAATTAAAATATTGGTAAATTCGCGAATTTGTTCTTGGGTTAATCCTAAAGCAAAACCAAACTCTCTAGCCTGATAAGGCATGACACCCACGAGTGGATCAACCATAATTTTTAAGATTTTTTCGGGGGTCTTTTCAGCGACTTGCTCAATCTCAACACCACCTTCCGTGGATGCCATAATAACAACGCGACGGCTAGCACGATCTAACACCGCGCCTAAATATAGTTCGCGTGTAATATCACAAGGTTGTGCAATTAATACTTGATTAACCGGTTGGCCATGCGCATCGGTTTGATAGGTTACTAACTGTTTACCCAGCAATTCTTGTGAAACTTTTACTAATTCTTCGCGGCTACGTACGAAACGCACACCACCCGCTTTACCACGACCACCTGCATGGACCTGCGCTTTTACCATCCAATTTTCGCCACCCAAACGCTGCGCAATAGCTAATGCTTCATCTGCATTAGAAGCCGGTTCTCCTGGTGGAACTGGCATACTGTATTTAGTAAATAAAAGTTTTGCTTGATATTCATGTAAGTTCATTTTTTATTTTATCTCCAAAATTAACAATTCAATTGTTGCGCGATTAAACATCTAATAATAAACGGGTTGGATCTTCTAATAATTCTTTAATAGCCACTAAAAAGCCAACTGATTCTTTACCATCGATAATACGATGATCATACGATAAAGCCACATACATCATAGGACGAATAACAATCTGACCGTTTTCTACGACAGGACGTTCTTCAATTTTATGCATACCTAAAATAGCACTTTGTGGAGGATTAATAATAGGAGTTGATAATAACGAACCAAAAACTCCGCCATTAGTAATGGTAAATGTACCGCCGGTCATTTCTTCGATAGTTAATTGCCCATCTCGTGCTTTGCGACCATAATCACCAATAGCTCGCTCAAGATCAGCAAAACCCATTTTTTCTGCATTACGTAATACTGGCACCACTAACCCACGTTCGCTTGAAACAGCAATACCCACATCGCAATATCCATGATAAATAATATCATTGCCATCAATGTAAGCATTAACCGCCGGATAACGTTTCAAGGCCTCAACTGCTGCACGAGTAAAAAAGGACATAAAACCTAATTTAACGCCGTGTTTTTTCTCGAAATTATCTTTATAGCGATTACGAATCTCCATGACCGCTTTTAAATTAATTTCATTAAATGTTGTTAAAATGGCTGCATTTTGCTGGGCACTTACTAAACGTTCAGCAATTTTAGCGCGCAGACGTGACATAGGTACCCGTTGTTCAGAGCGCTCACCTACTGCTGTAACAGCAGGACTAACGGTAGATTTAGCTGCACTTTTATCAGTTTGGCCTATAATATCTTCTTTAGTAACACGGCCGCCTTTACCAGAACCCGCCACTTGCTCAATCTTAACCTCATGCTCAGCAGCCGCACGACGCGCTGAGGGTCCAGCGGATGCTGCAGAAGCTGATTCTTTTACAGAAGTTGTTTCTACTGTTTTTGTTGCTGCGGCAACTTGTCCTGCTTCAATAATTGCCAATAACTCATCCGATTTAACCACAGCGCCCTTATCTTTCACTATCTCTTTTAACACACCATCCGCAGGCGCAGGAACCTCTAATACAACTTTATCGGTTTCTAGATCAACCAGATTTTCATCACGCTTTACTGCATCTCCAGGTTTTTTATGCCAGGTAACAATAGTTGCATCTGCAACAGATTCTGGCAAGGAAGGTACTTTTACTTCTATTGTCATTGTTATTTCCTACTGATTTTAGTTATTTAAGCTAATGCTTCATCAATTAATGCTTTTTGTTGTTTAGCATGTACATATTTAGATCCCACCGCTGTTGCCGCTGCAGCAGGGCGACTTACGCAACGCAACATTTGTCCCTTAGCTAAACATTCAGTAAGGATGTGTACTGTTGCATACCATGCGCCTTGATTTAAAGGTTCTTCTTGGCACCAAATAATATCTTTTGCTTTTTTATATTTTTCTAATTCTTTGGTTATTTCAGCTTTAGGATAAGGATATAATTGCTCCACACGGATAATGGCAATATTTTGGCTATTTCTCACACGACGTTGTTCTAACAGATCATAATAAACCTTACCACTGCAAAGAATGACGCGCTGAACATCCGTTACTTTAATGTCATCAAGTTCTGGAATAATTAATTGAAATTGTCCTTGTGCCAACTCTTGTAAGCTGGAAGTTGCTAATTTATGACGCAATAAGCTTTTGGGTGTAAAAACAATCAAAGGTTTACGTAGTGGACGAACAACCTGGCGGCGAATCATATGAAACACTTGTGCAGGCGTACTAGGCATACAAACTTGCATATTATCTTCAGCGCACAGTTGTAAAAATCTTTCTAGACGCGCGGAAGAATGCTCAGGGCCCGCACCTTCATATCCATGAGGTAAATACAGGGTCACCCCACTCAAACGTCCCCATTTTTGCTCGCTGCAATTAATAAATTGATCAATAACTACCTGCGCTCCATTAACAAAATCACCATATTGCGCTTCCCAAATGACTAAAGACTCTGGGCTTGATGCCGCATAACCATATTCGAAAGCTAATACCGCTTCTTCTGAAAGTAATGAATCCACTAGCGTGATCGTGGCATTATCATGCACGACCTTTTGTAAAGGAACATAGATAGAATTATTATTTTGATCATGCAAAACAGCATGCCGATGTGCGAAGGTTCCGCGTTGGCAATCTTCGCCTGACATCCGAATAGGATGGCCTTCATTTAATAATGAGGCATAGGCTAAAGTCTCCGCATATCCCCAATTGAGAGGTAACTCGCCTTGCGTCATTTTACGGCGATCTTCCATCATTTTAGCGACTTGTGCTTGCAGCACAAAACCTTCAGGTAACGCTTCAATAGATTGAGCCAAGGTTTTTAATTTAGCTAATGGAACCTGCGTCGGTATTTCTGCCATATTTTGCTTAAGATAGGGTTGCCAATTAACTAAATATTGGTCGTCATTCTGAACTAATTTAACAATAGGAGTTTGTTTATCTAATTTATCACGATAAGCAGATACCAATTCATCAGCTTGCGTTTGCGATATAACGCCTTCAGCAATTAACTTATCTGCATATAACTTACGTATACCAGGATGTTGCTTGATAATTTGATACATAAGTGGTTGTGTTGCGGAAGGTTCATCACCCTCATTATGACCATAGCGACGATAACAAACTAAATCAATCACGACATCTTTTTTAAACTGTATCCGAAAATCAAGCGCTAGCTGGCTAACAAACAATACTGCTTCGACATCATCAGCATTAACATGAAATATAGGGGCTTCCACCATTTTAGCAACGTCTGACGCATACCAGTTTGAGCGAGCATCTCTTGGATCGCTAATGGTAAAACCAACTTGGTTATTGATAACAACATGCAGGGTGCCGCCGGTGCCATAACCACGCGTTTGGGAAAAAGCAAAGGTTTCCATCACTACCCCTTGCCCTGCAAAAGCAGCATCGCCATGGAGCAAAATAGGTAATACTTGTGCTTGCGCTTGATCGTGTCGGCGCTGTTGACGAGCACGCACAGAACCTTCAATAACAGGATCAATAATTTCTAAATGTGATGGGTTAAATGCAAGTGATAAATGAAGAGGGCCCGCTGAAGTTTGAACATCCGAAGAACGACCTAGGTGATATTTCACGTCGCCCGATCCCGACTCTTCTAATTTACCTTCAAAAGCCAAACACAAATCTTGGATCGGCATACCCAATGTATTAACTAATATATTTAAACGTCCCCGATGTCCCATGCCTATTACAATTTCTTTAACTTGCTGCGAACCTGCCTGCTGAATTATTTCATCTAGCATAGGCATTAAGCTTTCACCACCTTCTAACGAAAAGCGGGTTTGTCCGACATATTTGGCGCCTAAAAATTTTTCCAGTCCTTCTGTTTGGGTCAGCGCTTGCAAAATACGCTTTTTAGTATCGGCGGATAATGTATTTCTTTTACCTTCGATTCTTGCTTGCAACCATTTAACTTGGGCAAGATTAGTCATATGTTGATATTCAAAACCAACCGTTTCGCAATAGGTTTTTTTATAGGCTTGATAAATTTCTTGTAAAGTGGCCTGCTGAGTATCATTAATATGAAACTGTGATTTTAAATCGGCTGTATTAAACCCATAGTAAGCTAATTCAAGTTCTGGCCTTGGTTGTTTTGCAGCCAGATTTAAAGGATCTAATTGTGCTTGATAATGACCATACCAACGAAAGGCTTCGATCATTTTAGTCACTTGGACTTGTTGACGTTCATGCTGAATGTCGCCCGAAACCTGTTGAACCACGTTACGATTTATTGCATTGCCATTTACCAATTTCTCGAAATGTGCACGAACATCCGCGTGAGATATATCATTATCATGAGAAGATAAGCTAGCAAAATAATGGCGCCATTTAGCATCGATTGATTGCGGATCTTTCAAATATTTTTCATATAGATCTTCGATGTATCCTGCATTTCCACCGGATAAATAAGAACTTGCTTGTAGCAATTGTGTATTGGTTTCTTTCACGGCTATACTCTTTGAATTATTTAATTTTTAAAAACCGTTTTAAAAAAAATTAAGCAATTTTTTAGGCGGATTTCTCAATTTCCATCCGGCGAATTTTACTGATTGCTTCAGCAGGATTTAGCCCTTTTGGACACGCGCTCGTACAATTCATAATAGTACGACAACGATATAAGCTGAATAAATCATCCAATTCTGCTAAACGCTCTTGCTTAGCTTCATCACGACTATCTTGTAAAAAGCGACACAACCATAATAAAGCCGCTGGCCCTAAAAATTTATCTGGGTTCCACCAATAAGATGGGCATGAACTCGTGCAACACGCACATAAAATACACTCATATAAACCATCCAACTTATCTCGTTCGGCTGGACTTTGTAAGCGTTCCTTAACAGGAGCTTCGGTATGAGTAATTAAATAAGGCTTCACTTTTTCATACTGCCCATAAAACGGCGCCATATCAACGACTAAATCACGAATAACCGGCAGGCCAGACAAAGGACGTACAGTAACTTTATCACCCAATTGAGAAAGATGAGTAACACAAGCTAACATATTCTTACCATTCACATTCAAACCATCAGAACCACAAACACCTTCATGGCAAGAATGACGAAACGTTAAAGTTTCATCTTGCTCTTTTAATAAAATTAACGCTTGCACTAACATCATATCCTTATTTTTAGGAATTTTAAGTACATAATCCTGCATATAAGGTTTAGCGTTCGTTTCAGGCGTATAACGATAAATTGAAAATTGCACTGCCCGCATTTCCGTAGCACCCGCTGGAATTTCAGGGATATTTGCCATATAAACCTCTATTTCTTTACTAACGCATTTATTGATTTTAAATCTATCGGTTAAATTAATAGACTCTTTCTTTTAACTCAAAAGGCGGCACTGTTTCTGGTTTTCTATTGACGGCACGGAAAGCAATACGTTCTTCAGGTAAATATAAAGTATGCTTCAACCAGTTTACGTCATCACGCTTCGGGTAATCTTCACGACTATGCGCGCCACGGCTTTCTTGGCGCGTCAGTGCAGATAATGCGGTGGCAAAAGCAACTTCCATCATATTATCTAATTCTAAAGCTTCCAGACGTGCTGTATTAAATACCTGACTTTTATCGGATAAAACGGCGTATTTGATTCTTTCCCTAATATCACGCAATTTAGTCAATCCAATCTGCATCGTTTCATCCGTGCGGAACACCCCAAAATCATCCTGCATTGCTTTTTGCAAAGCCTTATGCAACTCACTAACGGTTTCGCCTTTCGCACTGTCGTTCCAACGATTTAAGCGCACCATCGCTGCTTCAAGATCATCTTTAGCTGCATCATGCAATGGTAAGCCTTGTTTAATACTTTCTTCAACATGCAAGCCCGCTGCACGACCAAACACCACTAAATCTAATAAGGAATTACTACCCAAACGATTAGAGCCATGCACAGACACACACGCACACTCGCCTATGGCATATAAGCCTTCAACCACTTGATCTTGGCCATCTGTGTCAATTGTGATCACTTGACCATGCACATTCGTTGGGATACCGCCCATCATATAATGACAAGTTGGCACAACTGGGATAGGTTCTTTAATAGGATCCACATGAGCAAATGTCATCGCCAACTCACGAATTCCAGGCAAGCGCTGCATAATAACATCAGGGTTAAGGTGATCTAATTTTAATTTTACGCAATCAACGCCATTAATATTAAAAGCGTTTCCTGCGCGAATTTCTAATGCAATCGAACGAGAAACTACATCGCGTGATGCAAGATCTTTAGCGTGAGGTGCATAACGCTCCATAAAACGCTCACCGTTTTTATTAATTAAATAACCACCTTCACCACGGCAACCCTCTGTTACTAACACACCTGCGCCTGCGATTCCGGTAGGATGAAACTGCCACATTTCCATATCTTGTAATGGGAGGTTTGCTCGTAAAACCATACCAGGACCATCGCCAGTGTTAATAGCAGCATTGGTACTTGACTGATATATTTTACCTGCGCCACCTGTCGCAAAAATGGTGGCCCGCGCATTTAAGAAAGCGACCTCACCCGTTTCAATACAAAGCGCAATAACACCCGCCACTTTATTTTTGGCTGTTTTTACTAAATCAATAGCATACCATTCATTAAAAAAATTAGTCTTGGCTGCAACATTTTGTTGATAAAGCGTGTGCAAAAGTGCATGCCCAGTTCTATCAGCGGCCGCACAAGTCCGCGCTGCAAAACCCTCACCGTAATTAACCGTTTGACCGCCAAAGCGGCGCTGATAAATACTGCCATCGTCTAAACGAGAAAACGGCATCCCCATGTGTTCCAACTCGATAATGGCTTGTGGCGCCATCTTACACATGTATTCAATACAATCTTGATCGCCCAAATAATCCGAGCCTTTTACCGTGTCATACATATGCCAATGCCAATTATCTTCATGCACATTACCCAGGGCCGCTGCAATACCACCCTGAGCAGATACCGTATGAGAACGCGTAGGAAAAACCTTAGAAACTAAAGCGATCTTTAAACCAGTTTGTGCGAGCTGCAAGGACGCACGCATACCAGCCCCGCCCGCACCCACTACTATTGCGTCAAAATTATATGTTGTTATTGCCATTACGCACTCCACAAAATATCAATGCCCCATATTACATAGGCAAATAAAGCTATAATAATAATTAAGATTACCGCCAAACGTATGTCCGCTGGCTTGATATAATCTGTTACTATTGTCCACATACCTATCCAAGCATGCCACATCAAACTAAGTAAGAATAAAACGCTAAACACACGAAAAGCAGTACTCTGAAACAAGCTCTGCCAAGCAAAAAATTCAATGCTAGGATGGAAAACCAAATATCCTAATAAAAATAAAATATAAACAGCGAGAATGAGAGAAGTCACTCTTTGCACTAGCCAATCACGCACGCCATTACGGGTTAAACTTGTTATACTCGTTAACTTGTTTACCATAACCAAATACCTGTTAATAAAATTAAAATAGCAGCAATAATTGCTACTGCCCATGCGCTCCTGCATGCAGAATTCAGACTTTCACCAACACCGAAATCCATTGCTAAATGCCGGATACCAGCGACTAAATGATAGAGCAAAGCAGATAAAAATAGCCACAAAATCAGTTTCATCATGGGATTACCTAACATACCTTGCAGCTCGTCAAATTGCTGAGGCGAAGCTAATGAAGAAGCAAGCATCCACAGTAATAGAGGTATCAATAAAAACACAAATGCGCCTGAGACACGGTGCAGCACCGAAATAATGGCAGTAACAGGATATTTATATGTCAACAAATAAACATTGATAGGTCTTTGCTTATTCACAATTTTTTCCTCTTCCTGTTTAATTCTGGCGAATTATACTCATAACAATATCTCATTACAAACAAGTTATTGGGATTTCAGTTGTTCCCACTAATATTGCATTTTAATTAACGAATTTAGCGAACTAGATTTCCCTACCCACTCCGTAGCATGCTAGGCCAATCAAAATAAAATATTAGGATAATTTTAGTTCGTTCCTGTAGTATTTTAGCCAATAGTACCTAGATCAAACAAATTAAATTGCATCATTAATTTTAAGTTTGCTATAGTAGCTTGTAGCTATTTTGATTTAACCAGGAGCTTGCAATGGCTGATACTGCAAAACTTTACTTAAATGATTCAGAAAAACCACTCGAACTATCTATCCGTAAAGGCACTTTAGGGCCTGACGTTATTGATGTCAGTCCACTCGCCAAAAATGGCTTATTTACTTATGATCCAGGCTTTATGTCTACGGCAGCTTGCTCTTCTGAAATTACCTTTATTGATGGTGACAAAGGCGTTTTATTACACCGAGGCTATCCCATTGAACAACTTGCAGAAAAATCTGATTTTCTAGAAGTATGTTATTTGTTATTGCACGGTGAATTACCCAATCAAACCAAAAAAACGGATTTTATTACCGCCATTAACTCACACACAATGGTCCACGAACAATTACGCAATTTTTTCAACGGCTTTCGGCGTGATGCGCACCCGATGGCTATTATGGTTGGCGTAGTAGGCGCTTTATCCGCTTTCTATCATGATTCATTAGATATTAATAACCCTGAACACCGCAACATTGCGGCGCTTCGCCTGATTGCTAAAATGCCTACTTTAGCCGCCATGGTTTATAAATATTCAATTGGCCAACCTTTCATGTATCCGCAAAATGACTTAGGTTATGCTGAAAACTTTTTACATATGATGTTTAACGTCCCCTGCGAGAAAAAAGAACCGAATTCAGTTTTAGCGCGTGCAATGGATCGTATTTTCATATTACATGCCGATCACGAGCAAAACGCCTCTACTTCAACAGTACGCTTGGCTGGCTCCACTGGCGCTAATCCCTATGCCTGTATCTCTGCAGGCATAGCTGCACTTTGGGGGCCTGCACATGGCGGGGCAAATGAAGCTTGCCTCAATATGCTAAAAGAAATTGGTGACGTATCGCATATTGGCAAATACATTGCACGCGCTAAAGATCCAAATGATTCTTTCCGCTTAATGGGATTTGGGCATCGTGTTTATAAAAATTACGACCCACGCGCAAAAGTCATGCGCCAAGCATGCTACGAAGTATTAGAGGAAGTTGGCGCACATGATAATCCACTCTTCAAAATCGCAATGGAATTAGAAAAAATCGCGCTGGAAGATGATTACTTTATTAGTAGAAAACTTTATCCAAACGTTGATTTTTATTCAGGCATCACCCTAAGCGCGCTAGGTATCCCAGCCAATCTGTTTACCGTTATCTTTGCACTCGCAAGGACTGTCGGCTGGATATCTCAATGGCAAGAAATGATTGGCGATCCAGAACGCCGCATAGGCCGCCCACGTCAATTATATACTGGCCACGCCATGCGAAAATTCGCTGAAATGAAAGACCGAAAATAATTACTACCGCAATAAAAAACCCCGCTAATGCGGGGTTTTTTATTGCTTACAAAACTATAAACTATTTAATTACGTCCAGAATTAAACACAGAAACAACCACAGTTTCAGCACGACGATTTTGCGCTTGCCCTGCTGCAGTTGCATTACTTGCCACTGGAGAAGCCTCACCAAAACCTTGTGCACGAATTCTCTTTGTGTTTAAAGAATCATGATCAACTAAATATTGTTTAACACTATTAGCGCGCTGCTGTGATAATTTTAAATTATGTCGCGCAACACCGGTGCTACTCGCATATCCACGCACAACTGCTTTTAATTGGTGGTTATGCTGCATACAACTGGATACTTGCTGTAATTCAACTTTATAAATAGGATCGATATCAGCTGAATTATTATTAAAACGAACGACTACTTTCGTTCCTGTACAAGGATTCGTTAAATTACTTACTGGCGTTAATGCTAATGGGGTTGCCGCAGGCCCACTTTGCCCACCAAATAAAATACTAACACCAAAATTAACTAAATAATCATTTTTACCGCTAGTCATGGTATAAACATCACGCACATCCCCACGTAATGCTATATCTCGGTGAATGAAATATTCCAAACCGGCACCGCCATTAAGATTAGCTTGAGTACCTGCCTGATCACCGTTCGGACTTAAATCCAACATACCAATACCTGCTAATACATAAGGCTCAAATGGGCTTGTCGTATTAAAATGATACATACCATCCAATGTATAAAGATTACCATGAACGTCAGCTTTAGAGGCAGCCCCTTTGGTATTGCTATTCATCATACCAATTAAGGCTTCCACGCCCCAATTATTGGTGAAATCATATCCCACACCTAAATTATAAAGGGCTGGATTTTCAATATTGCGTTTACTATCAAACAAATATGCTCCCATGCCTGGTGTAATTGTAATTGCTCCTTCCCGATTTTCTGCCATTGCTTTCGCAGTAAAACCAGCAAAGATAGCTGCAGTAAGCATTGCAACTAATAATTTATTTGTTTTCATAAGTTACCTAATCTATTTAATTTAAGCCGTAAAGTAGCATAGTCGATTTCGCCCAAAATGCAAAACTTTATATTTTTCGCCATAACAATAAATTGCACAAAAACATAATCCTCTATCACCTTTTGCTAATTCCCATTTTCTTACAAGCACTTTCGATAGACAAATTTTAGCGCTTTACTACTTTCTTGAAATTAGAAAGTTGAATTAGTATGACGCCAGCTAAAATAGCAACGACCCCGCTAATTTCACTTATATGTGGATGGTTAGCATAGAATAAATAATCCCAGATAAGCGTTAAGGCAGGCACTACATATAAAACCGTGCTAGCTCGCAACGCATCCCACTCACGAATGAGGTGATAATAAATTAGCCAGGCAATCGCTGTTGAAAATATGCCTAAATATAAGCTAGCTAACCACGGTGTGTCCGCTGCAAATAACACATGCACCGTGGGCCATTTTTCAAATAATGCTGACATAGCAAGCAGAAAAATTAAGCTGCCCCAATGCTGATGATAGATATTGGCAAAAAAATCAATACGCGTTTTACTCGCTAAAAAGTATTGATTTAATAAACCTCCAATAGCATATGAAATTGCCATAACTAATACTGCGGCGGCGCCCAATAGCGTTGCCGTGTTTCTATCAAAAGACAATAATGGCCAAAAAATTACAACGATTCCGACAATGCCCGCTAACAAACCAAACAAGTTACGTATCGAAAAACTATTACGCCGAGGAAAGAAAATGATTGATAAAATAAATGTCCAAATAGAAACGGTGCCATTTAAAATACCCGCAAGCCCTGGTGAAATTAAATGTTCACCCCAAAAAAGAAATGAAAAAGGAATAGCTTGAGAAAACAAGCCAATAATCCAAACTTTCCATCGCAATGAATAAGGTATATAGGTATTTTTACGCATGGAACAAACTAAAATCGTTAAGCAAATTAAAGCTATCCCTACTCTTATTGCAGCGCCAAATAACGGCGGCCATACATTAACGACCGCCTTAATACCAATAAAAGAACCGCTCCACAAGCCAGCCAGCACTAAAAATAAAACCAAATTAAGCTTATTTTTTATCATAACTTACTGTTGCTCTATTGCAGCATTTGCTTGGCGAAACCAAGTTTGTGTACGACCAAATAAGGTAACACCGATATAACCTCGAACATTTAATTGCTGGTTATCCGAGCTTAAAGTAAGCAAGCATCTATAAATCTTGCCATTTTTTGGATCTAAAATTCGACCGCCTTCCCAGCGCTCGCTCTGTTTAGTCATGCCCCAAATAATTGTCATACCTAAAATAGGTTGATTATGACTAGCACCTTTACATTCAAGGCAAACATCTTTTGCACTTTCACCAGGTCTGAAAAATATTTTAAGAATTCTGCCACGTAATTCATCACCTTGCTGCCAAATCTGCACAATACTGCGGGGTTTATTAGTCTTATCATCGATTGTTTTCCACACACCAACCGGTGACGCTTCTGCTGCCAAAGCATTATTTTGCACCAATATTTGCACTGATAAAATAAATATAAAACTGAAAAATACTTGAGAAAATTTACGAAACATCCTCATAAACACCTCTTTATGATGGTAAAAGTATTGCCAAATCAACTATTCTCGACTATAAATACACCGCCTTATAGGAACTTGCTAATATTAATCTGCTTTAGTTATTTAAGCTATGCTCAAAGCGTTGCATTTTTAGGCCAGGCAAAAAACCTTAAGCAACCGCAGTGTATACATAATATATGAGGATTGCGAAAGTTGATTGTAACAATGCCTAACATTAAAACGCGAAGAATATATTAGTTTTAGCAAAAATACTCATTTAATGGAAAAAGGAAATAATAATGAAAAAAACGACCAAAAGACTTGGCACTCAAAAACGGAAAATTCGGGCAGGTAAATCTGCCACTCGCGCTAAAATCCTCAGCACTCAACAAATGACACCCATGCAAAAAGCACGTGCTGCTAAACAAGCAATTAAAGCTAAATTAATAGCACTTAAAGCCGAATTTAAACAAAAATTACAAGCGGCTTCTGAAAAAGCTTATCAACAAGCTATGAATGATTTTGAACGAGATTACATCAAACGAAATGAAGCTAAACAAAAAGTGCTTGCTGATGCTGAAGCAAAATTTGAAAAGAAATTCGCTAAAAAATTAAATAAAAAAACCAAGTATAGCCGCCGTAAAAACACGGCATTAACTACTAGCACAACTCAGCGCGCTACTAGTCAACGTCAATCTAAACGCGGTCGTTCTAAAAAATATGCCTAATCTAAAAAATAAAGGCAGCTTATAGCTGCCTTTATTTTTAATCGTAACAACTATCCTGCCTTCCCCAAATTAGCTAGAACTTCATGCATATCTAATGCTTGTGCTTGTTCAATTAAATCTTTTAACGCAACCGCAGGCAACATTCCGGACTCATTAAATAACAAAATCTTCTGCCTAAAAACCATTAAAGTAGGAATTGAACGAATAGCAAACTCACTCGCTAAATCCTGTGATTCTTCTGTATTAACCTTAGCAAATACAATATCTGGGTGCTCACTTGCAACTTGTTCAAATATAGGGGTAAATGCTAAACAGGGCTGACACCATTGCGCCCAAAAATCCAATATAACAATATCATTTTCAGCAATTACTTGCTCAAAATTAGCTGACGTGATCGTGATTAGATTGCGCATGTAAACTCTCCAATGCTTTAAAAATTTTATTACGGACTTCATCAACCGGCAACTGGCCATTAACCGTGATATAGCGTGGCGCTAAAGCATCTTTAGATTTCGCCCATTCTTGGTAATAAGCAATTAATGGCTTAGTTTGATCACGATACACCTGTAAACGTTTTCGCACCGTTTCTTCAGTGTCGTCTTCTCGCTGAACTAAAGGCTCGCCAGTCAGATCATCTTTACCTGATACTCTGGGTGGTTGATATAGTTTATGATAGGTGCGCCCCGAAGCAGGATGCATCCAACGCCCACTAAGGCGCTTAATAATTTCTTCATCTTCTACCGTCATTTCTATTACAAAATCGATAGGAATTTGCTGCTGGCGTATCGCCTCTGCTTGCGGCAAAGTACGCGGAAAACCATCAAATAAAAAACCACTCGAGCAATCAGCTTGCTGGATGCGTTCTTTAACTAAACCAATAATAATATCGTCCGAAACTAATTTACCAGCATCCATCACAGCCTTGGCCATTAATCCCAGTGGGGTGCCTGCTTGTACGGCAGCTCTTAACATATCACCCGTAGAAATTTGCGGTATGCCGTATTTCTCCTTAATAAATTTAGCTTGCGTGCCTTTTCCTGCTCCAGGACTACCTAATAAAATAATTCGCATGGATAAATTCCTAACTCAGTAGATTTTTACTACCAGTAAATGTACCTTACTCACTCTCATTTGAAAAGTCGAATCGACCTCATGAATATCTTTGTTTTTGATATTGAAACCATACCTGATATAAATTCTGGACGCTGCTTACACGAACTGACTGATTTATCAGATAAAGAAGTAGCCGACACCCTGTTCAAATTGCGCCGGCAAGAAACGGGCGGCTCAGAATTTTTGCGGTTACATTTACAACGTATTGTTGCAATTTCAATGGTATTTCTTAATGGTGAACATTTAAAAGTTTGGTCCTTAGGGGATCCGCAAGCCAGTGAAGCCGAAATCATCGAGCGTTTTTTTACCGGTATTGAAAAATATTGCCCCACCCTTGTTTCTTGGAATGGCGCCGGCTTTGATTTACCCGTATTGCACTATCGTGCTTTATTACACGGCATTTCAGCACCCAGTTATTGGGAAACGGGCGAGAGCGAGCAATCATTCCGCTGGAACAATTATTTAAGCCGTTATCATTATCGTCACATGGACTTAATGGATATTCTATCCGGCTATCAAAGCCGCGCCTGTGCTCCTTTAAATGATATTGCTTGCATGCTAGGCCTACCTGGCAAAATGGGAATGAGCGGCGGCTTAGTGTGGGAATATTTCCAAAATGGCAATATTGAAGCGATACGTAATTATTGTGAAACTGATGTACTCAACACCTATTTAGTCTATTTACGTTTTGAATTAATGCGCGGTAAACTCAACCAAGTTCAATACAAGCAAATGAGCCTACAATTACGCGATTATTTACAAAAAGAAAATAAATCGCACTTCAATGAATTTTTAACTGCATGGCAACCGATTAAAGATGAATAAAACAAACAACGTAAACACACCCATTCCTACCGAAATAACTATCACGGGTTTAACCCACGATGGCCGTGGCATTGCTCAAATAAACGGTAAAAAAATATTTATTGAAAATGCATTGCCAGGCGAAAAAGTCAATTTTACCTATACCAAGCGCCACGGTCGTTACGATGAAGGTAAAAGCATTGACATATTAATTCCCTCCCCCGATCGAGTGGAACCTATTTGCAAACATTTTACCGTGTGTGGTGGCTGCGCTTTACAACATATGAGTACGGCAGCACAATTACAATTAAAACAAACAATGCTACTCGAACAATTTAAACATTTTGGCGGCGTCCAGCCTAAAGAAATATTGTCGCCACTTATTGCCAATAACGCAGGATACCGCCGCAAAGCGCGTTTAGGCGTTAAATATGTCATAAAAAAAGAGCGCTTATTGGTTGGATTTCGTGAGAAAAACGGCCGTTTTCTCGCTGATTTAAGCAGTTGTGAAGTCTTACACCCGAAAGTGGGTCATTTAATCGAATCATTAAGAGAACTCATTGCTCACTTAAATGCTTATCAAACTATCCCACAAATTGAAGTTGCTATTGGTGATGATGCAACCGCTTTAATTTTCCGTCATATGGAACCCCTGTCAGACGCTGACATTAATCAATTAATAAATTTTGCCAAACTGCATCAACTTGATATTTATTTACAACCCAGCAACCCGCAAAGCATTCATCTGCTCTGGCCACCTGAAAAACAGGAACGCTTACATTATCAATTACCTGCTTATAACATTGAATTTAGTTTCCACCCAACCGATTTTACCCAAGTTAATTATGCAATGAACCAACAAATGGTTGCGCGTGCTTTAGAATTATTAAACCCAGACAGCAACGATCATATCTTAGATTTATTTTGTGGTTTAGGTAATTTTACTTTACCCATCGCTCAATTGGCAGCCCAAGTGGTTGGTGTCGAAGGCTCGGTGGAAATGGCTAATCGCGCGACAGAAAACGCTAAAAAAAATAATATTACTAACGTCCAATTTTATGCCGCTAACTTAACCGAAGAGTTGAGTACAGCTATTTGGCAGCAACAAACCTACGACAAAATACTATTAGATCCACCCCGCACTGGCGCACTCGAAATCATTAAACAATTACCTGCCTTAAAAGCAAAACGTATTGTCTACATTTCTTGTAATCCCGCCACACTGGCACGCGATGCAGGCGAGCTAGTGGCGCAAGGCTACCAATTAATCAAAGCCGGCCTGATGGATATGTTTCCTCACACCCATCATATTGAAGCAATTGCTTTATTTGAAAAATAATGGCAATGAAAGCAAAATTAATAATTGTAGAAAGCCCCTCTACCAAACTTAACCTTTTGCTTTATGGCAAAATATATTACTCTCTAATATATGAATATATGCCCTCCCCTCATTACCATTTAAAACTTTTTTCACGGCCAAAACTTCCCTTCTTAAGCAAATCATATTACCTTACTAAGCTATGGTTAAAATAAAAGAGTCACCCCATCTGGCTCCCGATGGAAGTATTAATTTAGAAGCCTGGTTACAATACACCACAGCGCGCCGTGTCAAACAAGACATGGCTCTCATTCGCCATGCCTGTGTATTAAGTCAATTAACAGGCGAAGATCGGCCTTCATTAACGGGGGTATCTCGTCTTCAGCAAGGCTTAACCATGGCCGAAATCTTGCTAGATCTTGATTTAGACAAAGAGTCTATTGCAGCAGCCCTAGTTTACAACAGCGTGCGTTATGGCGAGCTGAGTTTTGACGATGTCCGTGAACACTTAGGCGATGCTGTCACCAAACTGGTGAAAGGCACCATCCAAATGGATGCTATCGGCGCGCTTCCCAATCTCAATGAAGAAAACCACTCGCAACTTGAAAACACTCGCAAAATGTTGCTTGCAATGGTTGAAGATATGCGCGTCGTCATCATTAAATTAGCTGAGCGCACCTCTATCATGCGGTTTCTAGGCGCATTAGATGATACAACTGCCAAACAAATTGCTAGAGAAACCATGGACATCTACGCTCCATTGGCGAACCGTTTAGGCATTGGTCAAATCAAGTGGGAGTTAGAAGATCGTTCGCTGCGCTTTCTCGATTCTAAAGCCTATAATGAAATTGCTTCTGCTTTGCATGAAAGACGCATCGATAGAGATAATTACATTAATCAGGTTGTTGAGCAATTAAAAATAAGTTTAACGGAAGCCGGTTTGCACAACTTTGAAGTGACTGGCCGCGCTAAACATATCTATAGCATTTACCGCAAAATACAGCGTAAAAAATTAAGTTTTGATCAATTATTTGACTTAAATGCAGCACGTATCTTAGTGGAAACCATAGAAGATTGTTACAAAGCCCTCAGTATTGTGCACGGCTTATGGACACCGATTCAAAAAGAATTTGACGATTACATCGCCACCCCAAAACCGAACGGCTATCGCTCCATACACACTGCTGTTATTGGCCCGAACAATAAAAACATTGAAGTACAAATTCGCACTTTAAGCATGCATCAAGAATCTGAGCACGGTGTTGCTGCGCATTGGCGCTATAAAGAAGGCGGCCAACAAAAAGCAAGTTATGAAGCCAAGATCGCCTGGTTGCGCCAAGTACTGGCTTGGCAAAAAGAAACAGTAAAAACTGGCGAAATGCTCGATCCATCACATACCACTTTCATGGATGATCGCGTATATGTATTTACCCCCACCGGTGAAATCGTTGAGATGCCGCAAGGTGCAACCCCATTAGATTTTGCTTATTATATTCACAGCGAAGTGGGCCACCGCTGCCGAGGCGCCAAAGTAAATGGCACCATTGTTCCCGTTACTTACACATTAAATACAGGCGAACAAGTTGAAATATTAACAACACGCGAACCTAGCCCTAGCCGGGATTGGTTAAATTCACAATTAGGTTATTTAAAAACAGCCCGCGCTAAAGCAAAAGTACACCATTGGTTTAAATTACAAGATTACGATAGAAATCTCACTGAAGGCCAAGCATTTCTTGATAAAGAATTGCACCGATTAGGCATTAACTCCATCGATAGTGAAAAAATAGCGGGCCGTTTACATTTTAAAAATTCTAAAGACATGCTAGCGGCACTGGGCTGTGGTGATTTACGATTAGCGCAAGTATTAGGCGCCGTTCAAATTCAAATTGATCAAACCAAAAAAGAACAAGAAGCGATTGCACCGACCATCCCACTCAAAGCGCCTAGTAAAAACATAGGCAGTGGCGTGAGTGTCGCTGGAGTGGGCGATTTATTGTCGCACCCTGCGCGTTGCTGTAAACCTGTGCCAGGTGAACCTATCATGGGATTTATCACCAAAGGTCGAGGCGTGGCTATTCACCGCAAAGATTGTTCTAATTTATTGAATTTAACAACCACGCACCAAGGTCGCTTAATTGAAATTGATTGGGGCTTAAATGCACGCGCCTATCCAGTGGATGTTTTTATCGAAGCGATTGATAGACCTGGCATAATACGTGATGTCACCATTTTGCTCGCTAATGAAAAAGTAAATATTACTGCGCTGACGACAACCACCAACAGCACAGAAAACATGGCTTATATTACCTTAACTATTGAAGTTCCTGATTTAGGTTCTCTAAGCAAAATTTTTGATAAAATTAAGCATTTACCTAATGTTGTGAGCACACGGCGGCAATCGGTGAATAGTTGACACTTACAAGACCATGAAAATGCGCTTAACCCAAGCTACCCTGTAGTAAAGCATTTATGAATAACGCAATCAATTTTGAATATGAAGAAACCACTCCCTCACGTATTGTTCACAGCGTAAGTGATTTAAATCAATTAGTACGTTCGCTATTAGAAGATGCATTTCCACCTTTATGGATTGAAGGGGAGATTTCAAATTTTGCCTGTCCCAGTTCTGGGCATTGGTATTTCACTTTAAAAGACGCCAATGCGCAAGTACGTTGCGCCATGTTTCAAGGACGCAATCGTATTTTAAATTTTCAACCTAAAAACGGCATGCAAGTATTAATACGCGCTAAAATAGGCTTATATGAAGCACGTGGAGAGTATCAATTAATTGCTGACTTTATGGAAGCAGCAGGCGATGGCGCGCTACGCCGTGCCTTTGAAATATTAAAGGCAAAATTAGCGGCAGAAGAATTATTTGATCCCAAATTTAAAAAATCCATTCCGAGTTTGCCTAAAAAAATTGGCGTAGTGACTTCGCCCACTGGCGCTGCAATACGCGATATTTTATCTGTATTAAAGCGCCGTTTCCCGAACATCCCTATTATTATTTACCCAACAGCCGTACAAGGAATTACGGCGGCGCCACAAATTGTAAAAGCAATACAAATTGCTAATTTAAGAAAAGAATGTGATGTCATTATTCTTGCCCGGGGCGGCGGTTCTCTCGAAGACTTATGGCCTTTTAATGAAGAAATTGTTGCGCGCGCTATTTTTGCCAGTGAATTACCCATTATTAGCGCTATCGGTCATGAAATTGATTTTACTATCGCAGATTTTGTTGCCGATCAACGTGCACCTACCCCTTCAGCCGCTGCGGAATTAGCAAGCCCTGATCAACTAGAATGGTTACAACAATTAAATAATATATACATTGCTTTAATCCGCCAAATAGAATTATTAATTAATAAACAACAACAAACTTTATTAGGATTAACTAAACGTTTGCGGCATCCAGGCCAGCGCCTGCAAGATCGTGCACAACGCTTAGATGATTTAGAGCAACGCCTGCGCATTGCGCTAACAAACCACCTTCATCGCAAGCAAGCCACACTGAATGAATTGAGCGCCAAAATTTATCAACACAATCCACAATTTAAATTAAAACTATTGCAAACCCAGCAAACTAATTTATTACAACGCCTAAGGCAAACACTGCAGCAAAACTTGCAAAACAAACAACTTCAATTGGCCAACATCAGCCGAGCATTAGATGCGGTCAGTCCACTCGCAACCTTAGCCCGTGGCTACGCTATTGTTACCAGCAGCGCCACTGGAAAAATTTTGCATGATACAAATCAAGTAAAAATTGGCGACGGTATTAATATACAAATCGAACAGGGGCAATTAAACTGTACTGTCGAGGAAATTATTAAATAACTATTATTATAACCAAATAGGATAATATGAAAAATAACAATAATAAATCGGTTGCCGATCCATTTTCCTTAGAAAAAATGACTGCTTTAATTGATGAAAATTTAATAATTGAATATTTTATAGAAACAATCCAGTGTGGCTCAGTAGATGCTGCAG
>CAIUAS010000065.1 GCA_903897205.1 uncultured Gammaproteobacteria bacterium | reverse complement strand
GTAGATGCTTACCAATTAGATTTTTCTAGCGATGATCTTGAAAAGAAAATATCGCGATTAATTAAAATTGGGACATTAGTGTTGCCGAAAAAAAATCGTCATATTTCGTTAATTCAATAAGGTTGTTTTAAGTTTTATTTTAAATTTTCACCCATAAGGGCAAAGCAGAGCAGCCCTTGTGGGATGCTCTGCTTTTTATATGTTTTCATTTAAATAAAAGGAGCAGAGTATGTTAGGTAATCATATAACACCAAGAGAAGAAGCGGATAAGCATGCTTGCATGAATGAAGCGATTGATGAATCCATTCCTTTATCGCAATTTATTGCAGATTTTGGAAAAAGTTTGTTGTCCGCTGTCAGCATTCAAAATCCTCCTATCTATGATGGAGTTATTAATAAAAAACGCGAAGCTATTTTAAATGCGTTAAAGCGCAAACCTTTTTCAGCGCAGCAAAATGTTATTCAAGCAATAACATGTTTGTTGATTGATCAAAATGAAAGCGCGGCGATTATTAACGCAGAAATGGGGACGGGCAAAACGATGATGGGTATTGCAACCGCTGCTGTCATGCATGCAGAAGGTTTCCAACGCACACTTATTTTGTCACCGCCTCATTTAGTTTATAAATGGCGACGCGAAATTTTAGAAACGCTTGAGGGTGCACAGGTTTGGATATTAAACGGGCCCGATACACTCATGAAACTTTTGCAGTTACGCGCATCAATTAAAAATGAAAAAGAAAGGTTAAAACAGCCTGAATTTTTTATTTTAGGACGTGTGCGATTGCGAATGGGGTTTCATTGGAAACCTGCTATTACAGTACGCCAGTCACATCAACGTGTACCTATTAATGCCTCGGATGATTCATCACCTACGATTGTGCAAACCCATGGCTATGCGGCTTGTTCACACTGCGGTGAATATGTACGTGATACGGAGCATAATCCGATATTAGCTAATCGGTTTCCAACGGATAAAAGCTATGGTTGTGAGTACTGTAAAGCACCTTTATGGAGCTTAATTCGTGCAAAACAACCGGAAAATTCCCGGGGTACTTTATTAAAAGCACTCTGCGAAATTCCAACCATCGGTGCAAAACGGGCTGAAAAATTAATTAACCAATTTGGTGAATTGTTCTTAATGAATATGTTAGGCGATAACCTTCATCAGTTTATTAATTTGATGGACGAAAAGGGGGTGTTAATCTTTTCAGATCGGCAAGCCATCCGTATGGAAAAAGCATTATCCAAAATGGAATTTGGCTTTGGGCAAGGCAACTATCAGGCTTCGGAGTTTATCAAGCGGTATTTGCCCAAAAATTTCTTCTCATTGCTGATTATTGATGAAGGTCATGAATACAAGGCAATGGGCAGCGCTCAGGGGCAAGCAATGGGCGTGTTGGCAAGCCAGGTTAACAAAATCTTGTTGCTGACGGGTACGCTCATGGGCGGCTATGCGAACGATTTGTTCTTTTTGCTTTGGCGAATAATGCCGCATCGAATGTTGGAAGATGGTTACGGCTATCAACGCCATTCCTTGGGAAGTGCGTCAATGGCGTTTATGGAACATCATGGTGTGTTGAAACGCATCCATCGTTCGAGCGAAGCGGATAGTCATAAAACGGCGCGAGGTAAGCGCAATTCCATGAGAACCTCTAAAGCCCCTGGCTTTGGGCCGAAGGGAATTGCAAGTTATGTACTGCCTTATTCGGCTTTTTTAAAGCTGAATGAAATAGGGCAGGACATATTACCACCGTATCAGGAGCATTTTATTGACGTGTCGATGATGCCGGAACAAGCGCAGCGCTATGACGATTTGCAGAGCAAATTAAAAGACGAATTGCGGTATGCCTTGCGTAAAGGAGATACGGCGTTATTGGGCGTGATCCTGAATTGCTTGTTGGCCTGGCCTGATTGTTGTTTTCGTGAAGAAGTGGTGAAACATCCGCGCACGAAACAATTATTAGCCTTTGTGCCCACTATTTTAGGGGAGGAAGCTTCGCCTAAAGAAGCCATCATGATTGAGCGTTGCCAAAAAGCAAAAGCGGCGGGGCAGCGGGTGCTGGTCTATACCACCTACACGGGAACGCGTGATACAGCTGCTCGCTTAAAGCAATTGTTGGAGCAAGCAGGCTTAAATGCAGCCGTGTTGCGTTCATCGGTTGATACTGAAAAGCGTGAAGATTGGATACAGGAACAAGTGGATAGGGGCATTGATATTTTAATCTGTAACCCCGAACTCGTGAAAACGGGTTTAGATCTACTGGAATTTCCTAACATTATCTTTATGCAAAGTGGTTTCAATCTTTATACGCTCATGCAGGCAAGCCGTCGTAGCTGGCGGATTGGGCAGAAATTGCCGGTACAGGTGTATTTTCTGGGTTATAGCAATACCACGCAGCTCGCGTGTTTGGCGCTGATGGCTCAGAAAATTGCGGTGTCGCAATCGACGTCTGGTACGATGCCGGAAACGGGCTTGGATGTTTTGAGCCAGGAGGGGGATTCGATTGAGGTTGCTTTGGCTAAGCAATTAATCAGTTAGTTTTTTCAGTATTTAATGGTTGCACGATATTTTAAGCTGAAAACTTAAATATCGTGTAAGCATCTACTTTTGCTTTGTTGAAGATTTTTATGTCAATGCTTAAAGCTTATCGAAAAAGACCAGGAATGGATTGGTGCCGTTATTGATGAGTCGGTTGAACAACAGTTTCCTGAATTATTCCCTGAACCGTTTGAAAAATATTATGGTTCGTATATAAAATATGATGTACCTTTTAAAAAGGCGCTTATCAAAAGCTTATACGCAATAAATATCCTAGAAAATATGTCTGCCCTTATTAAGGAGCATATCATAAAGGCTAGTAAAACCGCTGATTTATCATCTACACGGATTGGTGGAAAATATAAAAACACATTTGCTTATATTGATTATGTTAATTTAAAGTATTTAGCTGACTAGCCGTAACTTTTTAAAAATTTTTTGCTCGAATTCGCAGTAGTAGAATATATATCAGCACCTCCAACTCATTTTCTGATTTTTTGCATTTAGAAAATACAGCTAGGATGGCAGAATAAAAAATACATTTTTGTCGGGTATTGAAAAAATAAGTCTTAGAAGGTTGCTATTGGTTATTTAAGACCGCTAAAATCTTTAAGGTTTTAGCTGAGGGGCGTTTAGATGATTAACCCTAAAAGTAAAATACCCTGGCGACTAGCACCACCCCTTGCGGAATGGGAGAAGAACATCCAGGGCTTACAATTAAATTATAGCCCATTTTCGGACTTAAAAGCACTATGTCATTATTAAAATTTCTCTCCTTAGAAAGAATTGAGAGCTATCGCCGGGTGGCTTCTGATTCGGAAGGGCTACTTTTGGCTCGTTATCTCTGGAACATTGCCCTTTGTGAAGCCTGCTATCCCACCTTGAGCTTGTTTGAAGTTGCCTTAAGAAATGCAGTAGATCATGCTCTGGTGCCTGTTTATGGCCATGTTTGGCTAAGCGAGACGTCCTCCATGTTAAAGCCTACAGAAAAGGCAGAAATATTAAAAAATAAGCTTAAACTCAACCCCGCTTATGCGGATAACCGAAACCAATTAATTGTGTCTCTGACACTAGGTTTTTAGACAGGCCTGTTCAGAAAGGAATATGCGCCTTTATGGCACTCTCACATAAAGGGAGTTTTTCCTTGTTTAGTTGCTAGAGATAGGACCCCACAATTTGTATTTCGACGGCTTACC
>CAIUAS010000064.1 GCA_903897205.1 uncultured Gammaproteobacteria bacterium | reverse complement strand
TTTAGCCGTTCTAAATCACCGCTAGAAAGCCGAAGCGTTACCCTTGCATCTTTACGCAAAAAATTTGCAGCAGCTTCTCTGGCAAACGCGGCTTCCTCTTCAAAATTATCGACCGTTTTCCATTCGCCGCGTTCAACAGAGTCTAAAAGCTCTTGTTCTTCGGGATCAAGCTTGACATCAAATACATCTTTTTTTTTCATTCTACACCTGCCTTACTTATAACGCTGCTACCACATCTTCAAAGCATATCCCCTGGTCTTTTATTTATTAAAAGCTGATTTTTTTTCAGCCGAAAATTCGTAATGTGGGCTTTGGTTTTCCATATACGATAAGTATATAACAATGTACTACTTTTGTTAATTATAGCATCGGACAGCTGCATAACAGGCTTCTTTTGAAGCGGGGGTAAACGTGATGGGCGAGGCTGTTTCAAGAAAAGGTTTGATGTGTTCTAGCTTCAGGTCGGCGTCATTCATATAAGTTTCATCTACTTAACATGAACGAGCAAATCCGCTGCTGATACCTATTTCAGGCTCATCTTGTATTGGACAAGACTATAGATTGCATCTAACCTAACACCCAAGTACAATAGCACACCTTTTGTGGTCCTCTTTGAGGGATTTTTACTCCTTGTCTTACTAAGTATACTTAGAAGGCTCTATCCGTAGGGAGCAGTTATGCGTCATTACGAAGTTGTATTTATGGTTCATCCTGATCAAAGCGAGCAAGTGCCCGCTATGGTCGAGCGTTATACTAATGTAATCAAAACTACTGGCGGTCAGATCCACCGGTTGGAAGACTGGGGCCGTCGTCCGCTTGCTTATCCAATTAATAAAATCCATAAAGCTCATTATGTGTTAATGAATATTGAATGTGGAAAAGAAGCATTAAATGAGTTAACCGACGCTTTTCGTTTTAATGATGCGGTGTTGCGTAACCTTGTTATCACTATGAAACATGCAGTTACTGAACCATCCCCTTTGTTAAAGGCTAAAGAACAATCACGTTCTGAAGGTGAAGAAAATGCGCGCAGTCATGTGGCTGATGCGGAACAGGGAACTTCATTTGAAACAACACAAGAAGACGCTTGATAAAAAAAGCAGTTTTTTTCATTCATATAATTAATTTATTTTGTGAGGCTTTATGAGTAATTTTCCTAATCGTCGGCGCAGATATTGCCGTTTTACCGCTGAAGGCGCTACTGAGATCGATTATAAAGATTTAAACACCTTGAAAGGCTATGTAAGTGAAGCCGATAAAATTGTACCAAGCAGAATAACTGGAACGCGTGCGCGTTATCAACGTATGTTAGCGCTTGCAATTAAGCGTGCTCGCTTCTTGGCATTAATGCCATATTGCGATCATCATTCGGGATAAGCAGCAAGCTTAGTAACTATTATTGTAATAGGTGCTGTTTTCAGGCTTTATCTTGGGCAAAAAAATGTTAACTCTGGCGAACACCGTTCTAAAAAATCGTAAAAACGCTATTTTAATAGCGTTGCTTTTTGCGATTATCCCTTTAATGGGGTGGGTGGCTGATGTCATTGTAGCTTTAGTAACCTTGCGTAAGGGAGCTAAAGAAGGTGGTATAGTTCTGACGTGGACTATGCTGCCGAGCTTATTACTAGCTTTGAAAGGTTACCCGCATTTTTTGCTTTATAATGCTTTGGCGGGGAGTGTAATAACCTATTGTTTTGCCCTTGTACTCAGGCATACGGTTTCTTGGGCTTCAGTGCTCCAGGCGGCTGTATTAATTGGCGTAGGTGAAGTTTTTGCACTTCACATTATCGTGCCCAATTTGGATGCGGCTTGGAGTCGTGAGTTATTAAGTTATTTTGAATTATTACGACAACAGCTTGCATTACAAGCAGGCAGTAGCGATATGAAAGCCTGGGCTGAGTTGTTAGGCAGAGTCATTACGGGCCTGCAAATCGGTCTTTTATTTATATACGATATAATTATTTTGCTATTGGCGCGGATTGTACAAGCGCGTTTATATAATCCAGCAGGTTTGCGTCCAGAATTATACAATATTAGGTTAGGAAATTTCTCTATATTAATATTTTTTCTGGTAATGGTAGCTTGTCTACTGGGGAATGCGATAGCGCTAGATTGCTTGTTTTTAACGTTAATACCGTTTATTGTGGCGGGCATTAGTTTGACCCATTACATTGCGGCAATGGCTACGGTTTCAAGTTTTTGGTTTATAGGATTTTATGGGTTATTAATTCTTTTCTTTCCTTATGGTGCGGTGGCGTTAACAGTATTCGCTTTGGCGGATGGCGTGTTTAACATCAGGCAGCGCATTAAGGCGAAATATCAGCAGTGAGGTGTTTTATGCAAGTTGTTTTAATGGAAAAAATTGGTCGCTTGGGAAATTTAGGGGATCAAGTCAATGTGAAGGCGGGTTTTGCTAGGAATTATTTAATTCCACAAGGTAAAGCTATTCCTGCTACGAAAGCGAACGTAGAAATCTTTGAAAAACGTCGCGCTGAGTTAGAAAAAGCGGCTGCAGAAATACTTAAAGCGGCTCAAGCAAGAGCAGAAATGTTAATAGGCAAGGTTATTACTATTAAGGCAAGGTCTGCTGATGAAGGTCGTTTATATGGTTCTATCGGTACTCGCGAAATTGCCGATGCATTGAGTGATAGTGGCGTTAAAGTTGAGAAGAGCGAAGTTCGCTTACCCGCAGGCGCTTTACGCCAAACGGGTGAATACGAAATTCATATTGATTTACATAGCGATATAAATACAACGGTTAAGGTAAATATAATCGCTGAAGCGTAGTCTTAATTTTTCATGGCTGAATATAAGCGTAAATCCGATTCCCAAGTTGCGGCTCTTAAGATCCCTCCGCATTCCATAGAAGCTGAGCAATCAGTTTTAGGAGGGCTTATGTTAGAAAACCAGGCTTGGGATAAAGTTGCTGATAAGTTACAAGAAAAAGATTTTTACCGCCAGGAACATCAAATTATTTTCCGCGCTGTGGCCTCTTTGGCCAATCAAAGTAAACCATTTGATTGGGTTACTCTCACCGAAGAACTAAAAAGAATAAATGAATTAGCCACCGTTGGTGGTGATAATTATCTTGTTGAACTCTTAAAGAACACCCCAACTGCGGCAAATATCGGTGCTTATGCCGATATCGTGCGCGAACGTTCAATACTACGCCAGTTAATTGGTGTGGCCTCCGATATTACAGAAAGTGCTTTTTTTCTATCCGGACGCACGAGTTTAGAAGTACTTGATGAAGCAGAGCGCAAGGTTTTTCAAATTGCTGATAGCAGTATGCGAGGCGAAGGTCCGGTTGCAATTAGCGATATTTTAGCTAAAACAGTCGATCGTATTGATACTTTATTTCATTCACAAGATGCTATTACGGGATTATCATCTGGCTATAAAGATTTAGATGAGATGACGGCAGGATTACAGCCCTCTGATTTAATCATTGTGGCAGGCCGACCATCCATGGGTAAAACAGCGTTTGCAATGAATGTAGCTGAGCATGCTGCCTTAAAGAGCGGCAAGCCCATATTGATTTTTAGTATGGAAATGCCAGGCGAATCCTTGGCAATGCGTATGTTGTCTTCACTTGGCCGTATTGAGCAAAATCGTTTGCGTACTGGCCGCTTGGAAGATGATGATTGGCCCCGCATTACTTCAGCAGTTAGCATGCTAGCAGAAGCCAAAATGTTTATTGATGATGGCGCAGCTTTAAGTCCCAGTGAAGTGCGCGCTAGAGCGCGACGTGTGGCACGTGAACATGGGCAGCTCGGTTTAATTGTCATCGATTATTTGCAGCTTATGCAAATGGCTGAATCACGCGAGAATCGTACCACTGAGATTTCAGAAATTTCTCGTTCTTTAAAAGGCTTGGCGAAAGAACTTGATGTGCCTGTTATTGCGCTTTCGCAGTTAAATCGTGGTTTAGAACAACGTACTGATAAAAGACCTGTCATGTCTGATTTACGTGAATCAGGCGCGATTGAACAAGATGCCGATTTAATTCTTTTTATTTACCGGGATGAAGTCTATAACGAAAATAGTCCTGACAAAGGTACGGCAGAAGTAATTATTGCCAAGCAACGTAATGGCCCTATTGGAAAGATTCGCTTAACATTTTTGGGCAAATATACACGTTTTGAAAGTTTTACATCCACACACTACGGTTAAGCGGAGGCTGCTAAAGTGTCTCGTCCTACCAGGCTGCATATTGATATAGACGCTTTGCAACACAATTTTAACAGAGTTCGCACGCTTGCACCGGGTAGTGCCATAGTAGCTATGGTTAAAGCGAATGCTTATGGGCATGGTTCAGTAAAAATAGCGCAAGGATTACCACAAGCCGATGCATTTGGAGTGGCTTGTATAGAAGAAGCGTTGGTTTTGCGAAAGGCTAATATTTTGCAACCTATTATTCTCATGGAAGGATTCTTTACAGCAGATGAACTTGATGATATCTGTCAATATAATTTAGAAATTGTAGTTCATCATTTTGCTCAGCTTGAAGCTTTAGAACGTTATAGGGCTCCAAAACCTGTCAAAATATGGTTTAAAATAAATACTGGGATGAATCGCTTAGGATTTTTATCACATGAAGTAGAGCAAGCTTATCAACGCTTACAAGCTTGTGCGTCTGTGGATGCGGATATTCGGTTGATGACGCATTTTGCCACCGCAGGTGATCGCGCTAATAGCAATACCAATCAGCAACTGGCCCTTTTTTCTAAAATTACACAAGATTGGTCGGGAAAACGTAGTCTTGCTAACTCGGCGGGTATTTTAGCGTGGCAAGCAAGTCATTGTGATTGGGTTAGGGCAGGTATCATGTTGTATGGTGTCTCGCCTATTGCAGGCAAGCAGGCGGCGGACTTTGATTTAAAACCTGTTATGACGGTAAGCTCTGAAATTATCGCTATACAGGATTTACGTAAAGGCGATAAAGTAGGGTATCGCGGTGTATGGACTTGCCCGCAAAATATGCGAATTGGAGTAGTTGCTATAGGTTATGGAGATGGCTATCCTTGGCATGCGGCAACAGGTATGCCTGTATTGGTAAATAATTCTGTAGTACCTTTGATAGGTTGTGTTTCTATGGATATGATTACGGTAGATTTGCGCACGCAACCAACCACTAAGGTGGGTGATCCGGTTATTCTTTGGGGACAAGGTTTACCGATTGAAAACATAGCAAATTATGCTGAAACGATACCCTATGAGCTCATGTGTAAAGTAACCGAACGAATAAGAAGAACATAGTTTTATTGATAGAAAAATTTGAATTAAGGAATATCCATGAAAAAAATTATTTATTTGTTTATTTTAATGATTTATTTAACAGGCTGTGCAACCACTAATACTCAAACCCCACAGCAAATTGCCAATGCGCCTTTAGTTTCAGCCGGTTTAATTTCTGCTGATATGGCAAAAGATATGGCAAGTGATGATGCTGATAAAATTCAACAATTGCTCGATACGAGTCAGCCACAAGATAATCAAACTTGGAAAAATAAACTCACTCATGATGCATACCAATTTAATTCAACGGGTGTTTCAGTAAACTCACAAGGATTACCTTGTCGTACCTATCAACTGAAGGCATTAATTGATGACAGTAATCAACAATGGCAAGCGCAAGCATGCCGTCGACTTGATGGAACTTGGCGTGCGACTAAAGCAATTGCTCAATCATAGTCAAAATATTTATGAATATTCCTAATTTAGTAACTTATTTACGCATTTTATTAATCCCATTTTTAGTGCTCATTTTTTATTTGCCTTTTAAGGGAAATAATATAGTTTGCGCGAGTATTTTTATTTTAGCGGCAATTACCGATTGGTTAGACGGTTTTTTGGCGAGAATTTTATCGCAAACATCGCGTTTGGGCGCTTTTTTAGATCCGGTGGCGGATAAATTAATTATTGTGGTAGCCTTAGTGTTACTAGTGGGTGAAAAAAACCTGCCTTTTTTAGCAATACCCGCTGCAGTTATTGTTTGTCGTGAGATCGTGATTTCCGCTTTAAGAGAATGGATGGCGGAAGTGGGTAAAAGAGCCAGTGTTGCGGTGTCTTTTATGGGTAAAGTTAAAACAACAGTACAAATGATAGCAGTTATTATATTGTTAGCGTATCAACCGACTACGACAGGATTATGGTTAGGCGTATTAGGTTATTTATTGCTTTATGTTGCGGCCATATTAACCATATGGTCGATGCTTATCTATTTAAAGGCTGCCTGGTCTGACTTGACATTTGCTCACAAATAACCATAATAAATTTTTTATTAGCAAAATAGAAAAATTAACTTGACAGGTTTTGGCCTCGGGTTAAAATACCGGCGCGAATTTGATTTTACACTTTTTGAATTTTGCGGGAATAGCTCAGTTGGTAGAGCGCAACCTTGCCAAGGTTGAGGTCGCGAGTTCGAGTCTCGTTTCCCGCTCCA
>CAIUAS010000063.1 GCA_903897205.1 uncultured Gammaproteobacteria bacterium | reverse complement strand
TTTCGACCATTGCTTCTTTATTGTTTTTAGGCGGATGGTTATCGCCATTTCAAGGTATCCCTGGTTTAGAAACTTTACTGGCATGGGTGCCGGGCATCGCTTGGTTATTATTAAAAATTGGCTTCTTCTTATTTTTATTTATCTGGTTACGTGCAACATTTCCGCGTTATCGCTATGATCAGATCATGCGATTGGGCTGGAAAATATTAATCCCAGTAACATTAGTCTGGATTATTGTTGTAGGATTAGCGATAGTATTTAAAGTTGGGCTTTGGTTTGCATGATATGAAAAAATTATTACACTATTTAAAAACCTTTTCTTTATGGGAATTGTTTCAAGGGCTGAGTGTTACCGGCCGCTATTTTTTTAAGAAAAAAAACACCATTCAATACCCTGAAGAAGAAACACCTCGCTCACCCCGTTTTCGTGGGTTACATGCCTTGCGCCGCTATCCAAATGGCGAAGAGCGTTGCATTGCTTGCAAGTTATGTGAAGCGGTTTGCCCTGCTTTAGCTATTACTATTGAAGCAGAACCTCGGGAAGATGGCTCACGCCGCACTACTAAATATGAAATCGATTATTTTAAATGTATTTATTGCGGTTTTTGCGAGGAAGCTTGCCCAGTGGATTCCATTGTGGAAACTAATATTCCGCATTATCATTTTGAGCAGCGTGGCGAACAGATTATGACAAAAGAAAAATTGCTGGCGATTGGTGATCAATACGAAAAACAAATTGCGGCAGAGAGAACCCAGGATGCCCCTTATCGTTAAATTGGTGGATTGTTAAAAAATGCCTATACAAGAACTTATCTTTTTTGCATTTGCTGCAGCGTTACTAACAGCGGCTTTTATGACAATTATGGTGCGTAATCCCGTTCACAGTGCATTATTTCTTGTGATGACATTTTTTGCCAGCGCTGGCCTATGGATTATGTTAGAAGCCGAATTTTTAGGCTTAGTATTGATATTAGTATATGTCGGCGCCGTCATGACATTGTTTTTATTTGTCGTCATGACTTTGAACATTGACTTGGAGAATAAAGGCCCTGGTTATTGGCGTTATTTGCCTTATGGTATTTTAATCGTTGGGCTATTCACTGGTATGGCTGTCTACGTCTTTGGCCCCAGTCATTTTGCGTTGGCACATGCTCAAGCAATTGGACATTCAGCTGATTATAGTAATGCAAAAGCTTTAGGCAATGTGCTTTATACCGATTATGTTTTCCCATTTGAAATAGCGGGAGTTTTATTGCTAGTTGCTATTATTGCTGCAATTAGTCTAAGCTTCCGGGGCCGACAAGGAAATAAGAGTATTTCGCCCGAAGTTCAAATTGCTATACGACGTGAAGATCGAATACGTATAGTAAAAATGCCGACAGAGAAAAAGCAATAAATTTTAATATGCAATATCGCAAATTATAATCACATAACTTATTAGAAAATTATGGTCCCATTATCATATTATTTAATTGTCAGCGCGATCCTATTTAGCCTAGGATTAGCTGGCATTATTATCAATCGAAAAAATATTATTATTTTATTAATGTGCGTCGAATTATTATTATTAGCGGTTAATACTAATTTTATTGCTTTTTCGCATTATTTGAATGATATCGCTGGCCAAATATTTGTCTTTTTCATTTTAACGGTTGCGGCAGCAGAGGCAGCCATTGGTTTAGCTATTTTAGTAGTATTATTCCGTACTCGACATACGGTTAAAGTTGACGAATTAAATCTATTAAAAGGTTAAAAGGGTTGCGCTGTGAATAACTCATATCAGTTAATTATTTATGCCATTGTTTTGCTACCATTAATCGGTAGCTTACTGGCGGGCCTATTAGGTAAAACAATAGGCCGGCATGGTGCACATACCGTCACCGTATTAGGCGTTGCCATTTCATTTATTTTATCGCTTTATCTATTTCAACAATTTGTTATGTTGAACGCGCCTAGTTATAACTTTAATGCGTATACCTGGGGTGTTAGTGGTTTATTTCATTTTAATATTGGTTTTCTACTCGATCATTTGAGTGTCATAATGCTAGTGGTTGTTACTTTTGTCTCATTGGCGGTGCACATTTATAGCATTGGTTATATGCAGGGTGATCCGGGTTACCAACGCTTTTTTAGTTATATTTCTCTATTCACATTTGCCATGCTCGTGTTGGTTGCAGCCAATAATTTCTTACAATTATTTTTTGGTTGGGAAGGGGTAGGTTTAGTTTCTTATTTATTGATCGGTTTTTGGTTTCAACGCGATTCGGCTAATTTAGGTAGTTTGAAAGCCTTTATTGTAAATCGTATCGGCGATTTAGGATTTTTATTAGGAATTGCCACCGCCTTTAATTATCTAAATACAGTAGATTATGCAACTGTATTTGCTGGGACTCCATTGCTATTAAAAGAAACTATTACGCTATGGCCGGGTCAGGCATGCTCTGTTTTAACACTCACGTGTATTTTATTATTCATAGGTGCGATGGGTAAATCTGCACAAGTACCTTTGCATGTATGGTTGCCAGAATCGATGGAAGGTCCTACGCCTATTTCTGCTTTAATTCACGCTGCCACCATGGTAACTGCTGGCGTTTATATGATTGCGCGTATGTCGCCACTTTTTGAACATTCGCCAGTTGCGTTAGAAGTAATATTAGTAGTCGGTGCCACGACGGCGCTGTTTATGGGAATTTTAGCGATCGTTCAACATGATATTAAACGAGTTATTGCTTATTCAACCTTATCGCAATTAGGCTATATGGTAGCAGCATTAGGCGTATCTGCGTATGCAGCAGGCATGTTCCAATTAATTACCCACGCGTTTTTCAAAGCGTTATTATTTCTAGCGGCAGGTTCCGTTATTGTAGCATTGCATCACGAGCAAGATATGCGCAAGATGGGTAATTTACGGAAATACATGCCCATTACTTATGTCTGTTTTCTAATTGGCGCACTCGCATTAGCTGCTATTCCACCATTAGCGGGTTTTTATTCTAAAGATTCTATTATTGAAGCAATTCATTTGGCGAATACCCCAGGTGCTAAATACGCTTATTTCTGTGTAGTAGGTGGCGCCTTGGTAACGGCTTTTTATATTTTCCGCGCTTTCTTTTTAGTATTTCATACCAGTGAGCGAATGGATGAGCATACACGTGAACATTTGCATGAATCGCCTTGGGTAATTTGGTTGCCATTAATCGCATTAGCTATACCATCAATTATTGCCGGGGCAATGTTAGCTAGTAAGTTGTTCGCTGCTAATAATGCTTTATTTGGCAGCAGTATTGTTGTTTTAAACAATACTAATGTGTTACATGAGTTAACGGTCACTTATCAGCAAAATATATGGAGTTTACTGGCTGAATCATTGCATAACTTGCCGTTTTGGTTTTCAGTAGCTGGAATTTTATTGGCTTGGTTATGTTATATTCAATTCCCACGATTGCCTGCTTTTTTTGCGCAACGTTTTTCTTGGATCTATAAATGGTTACTTTGTAAATATGGATTCGATGATTTTAATCAATTAGTCATCGTGCGCGGAACTCAAGCGTTATCGAAAGTCTTTTTTGAAGTGGGTGATGTCAAAATTTTAGATCACCAAATGGTTAATGGAACTGGTCGCGCAATTACTTGGCTATCCCGTACCGTGCGTAAATTACAATCCGGTTATTTATATCATTACGCTTTTATAATGATCTTGGGATTATTATTATTACTCGCCTGGATGTTATTTAAAGGCTAATTTTTCTTATTTTCAAACACATGGTTTAACGAATGCTAACACAACATTTACTTAGCGTACTTATTTGGTTACCAATGGTAGGTGGTATATTGGCGTTGGCATTGGGTGGAGAACAGCACCCGGAAAGAGCCCGTATTATTGCGCTAATCACCGCCTCTTTATGTTTAGCTTTATGTGTCCCGCTTTATTTAAAATTTGATCTTAATTCAAGCGCCATGCAGTTTCACGAAATGGTTTCCTGGATTCCCGCTTATGGAATTAATTACGCATTAGGAATAGATGGTATTTCTTTGCCGCTCATTATTTTAACTAATTTTACTACCCTCTTAGTTATTTTAGCCGCTTGGCGTTCTATTACGTTACGCGTTTCGCAATATATGGCGGCATTTTTAGTGATGCAAGGAATGATGGTAGGTACATTTGCTGCACTCGATTCCATTTTATTTTACGTGTTTTGGGAAGGTATGTTAATTCCCATGTATTTAAGTATTGGTATTTGGGGAAGCGCCAATCGTTCTTATGCGTCGATTAAATTTTTCTTATATACCTTTTTAGGTTCGGCATTAATGTTGGTAGCGCTGTTATATTTACGTATGCACGCTAATAGTTTTGCTATTACTGATTTTTATCCGCTTAAGCTCACCTTAACCGAACAAAAGTGGATATTCCTTGCTTTCTTATTAGCCTTCGCAGTAAAAATTCCGATGTGGCCTGTGCACACCTGGCTGCCTGATGCGCATACAGAAGCGCCTGCCGGTGGTTCAGTCGTATTGGCGGCTTTAATGTTAAAGCTAGGTGGCTATGGATTCTTACGTTTTACACTGCCCATTGTACCAGACGCTTGTCAGACGTTTGATTGGTTAATGATTGCGTTGGCGTTAATCGCCGTAGTTTATATTGGTTTGGTTGCTTTGGCGCAAACCGATATGAAGAAACTCATTGCTTATTCTTCTATCGCGCACATGGGATTTGTAACGCTAGGCTGTTTCATGGTGTTTAATATTGTGAAAGTAACCCATGATTTTTCGCAAGCCTATATGAGTTTAGAAGGCGCGATGATCCAAATGATTTCGCATGCTTTCAGTTCAGGCGCGATGTTTTTAGGAGTGGGCGCTTTAGCTTATCGCCTGCATAGCCGGTCCATTAAGGATTATGGCGGTATCGCCAATACCATGCCGTTTTTAGCTAGCTTTTTTATGTTATTTGCCATGGCAAATGTAGGACTTCCTGGCACCTCCGGCTTTGTCGGTGAATTTATGATTATTTTAAGTGCTATTCAAGCTAACTTTTGGGTAGCTGCTATTGCAGCAACCACTTTAATTTGGTCTGCATGTTATACCTTGTTTATGTATAAACGTGTTTTCTTTGGTGAAGTAGCCAGTGAGAAAATTGCGCAACTGAAAGATATTAATATTTTTGAAAAGGTTGTTTTTATTTTATTAGCCTTAGTCGTATTGTATTTAGGCATTTATCCAAAACCCTTACTTAATCTATTGCACACTTCGGTCGCACATTTGTTGGCGCTTAGTATGCAAAGTAAACTCATATAAAAACAGGCATAATCAATGGCAGATTTTTATCTCGCACTCCCAGAAATTTTCTTGCTTGGCATGACCTGTGTTGTGCTGTTAATTGATTTATTTATTCCCCAACGTAAACAATGGTTAACTTATTGTTTAACCCAAGTTACGTTGCTGGGAACATTATTATTAGTGCTCGCACGCTG
>CAIUAS010000062.1 GCA_903897205.1 uncultured Gammaproteobacteria bacterium | reverse complement strand
CTGAAAAGTTAGAGCGTTTAAAAAAGCGAGGCGATAAAATAACGACGGTGAGTGTTATTTTCGATGTAGAAAAAATCCAACATATTGCTAAGGCGACCATTCATTTGGCAGGCACAGAAATTCACGCAAGCTCAAAATCTGACGATCTCTATAGCGCCATTGATTTACTTGTTGACAAACTTAACCAACAAATCACCAAGCATAAGGAAAAATCAAAAGCACACCAAGGTGATGAACATCATGCTATAGATTCTGCTAGCACGATTGAGTAATGCACTGAACAAGATCTATAGTCAAAATGTTTCCCTTTTAGACTTGATGTAACATGCTTCTAGCAATCGGAATTTATACTAATAAATAAAAATTGCGAAAAGCGTGTTACAACAACACAAATAGATCTTGGTTTATCTATCATGCAAATCATCCAACACGGCACCTTTATTGAAATTGCTGGCAAAGGTGTATTGTTAACGGGCCCTAGCCAAATCGGTAAAAGTGAAATTGCACTTAGCCTTATTGAGCGAGGCCATCGTCTAATTGCCGATGATTATGTTATTTTACAAAAAAAACATAATACTATCGTTGGTTATTGCCAACCAGAATTTGAGGGCTTCCTGGCAATACGCGATCTTGGTATAATCAATGTCATTAAATTATTTGGTCGGCAAGCAATTAGCGTACATAGCGAATTAACTTTAATTATTAATCTAACTTCTTTTAACGAACAGCAAGCAGCCATCTGTAATAACGCTTCTCTGGAAGGTTCTTTAGATATGCAGACTTTGATGAATGTTAACATCCCACAGCAAACCTTTATGATGGCGCCAAACCGCAACTTAATTACCTTAATAGAGACCAGCGTCCAGATTCAACAATTACGCGAGTCTGGTTATGATGCTCCTACCGATTTCATCTCAAAACAACGCTGCTTAATCGATAATAAAACATGAAACTAACTATTATTAGCGGCCGTTCTGGTTCTGGCAAAAGCGCGTGCCTACATATGCTGGAAGATTTAGGTTTTTATTGTATCGATAATTTACCCGTTGGCTTATTGTCTGTTCTCGTGACCAATAAACATATTCGCCATCCAGCTATTGCTGTAAGTATCGATGCACGTAATTTTCCAGAAGATTTAACTCAACTTCCTGCCATCATTGCTAGTTTAAAGCAAGATTTAGAGCAATGTGAAATTATATTTTTTGATGCTAAAGATGAGACCTTATTAAAACGCTTCAGCGAAACACGCAGAAAACATCCTTTGTCCTCAAATAAGTTATCGTTACCTGAAGCTTTAGAATACGAAAAAAATTTATTAGCGCCTATCGCTAAATTAGCTGATTTGCAAATCGATAGCACTCGACTGACCGTACAACAACTACGTAAACTTGTGGTTCATCGGGTTACGCCAAATAATCATAAAGATTTATCGCTTTTATTTGAATCCTTCGGTTATAAATTTGGTGTGCCTATTGATGCTGACTACGTATTTGATGTCCGCTGTTTAGCCAATCCCTATTGGGAACCACACTTACGTCCCTATACGGGCAAAGACAGCAATGTAGAAGCTTTTTTATTACAGCATCCGCAAACGCTTCAACTCATCAATGACATCGAGACTTTTTTAGATCATTGGTTAGCGCATTTTTCTACCGATAACCGGAATTATATGACTGTTGCTATTGGCTGTACGGGGGGACAACATCGTTCAGTTTATATTGTCGAACAACTTGCTGCTTATTTTCGTAAACAACATAAGCAAGTACAAGTTCGCCACCGTGAACTTAAATAAAATACGCTGCGGCTTGCCATGGTGTATTAGGTAATAATAATTAGGGAATTTTATGAGTATCAGTATACTTTTAATTACGCACGGCAATATAGGTCAGTCCATTTTAGATGCAGCCAAAGAAACGTTAGGTGAATTGCCACTGCAAACGCAAGCCATTGCTATCGATCACCGTCATTGCGATATCACTAAACTAGTGCCTGAATTGCGGCAACGCGCTCATGCAATTGATGAAGGTGATGGCGTATTAATTTTAGCTGATATTTTCGGCGCGACGCCTTGTAATTTAGCAAGACAGTTACAAGAAGATGAACAAATCCAAATCGTAACAGGACTTAATTTACCCATGTTACTTCGTGCCATGAATTATTGTTATATGAAGAACTTAAATGAGCTTACTAATATCGCCTATGATGGTGGC
Organism: uncultured Gammaproteobacteria bacterium; assembly: GCA_903897205.1. Classification (GTDB taxonomy): domain Bacteria; phylum Pseudomonadota; class Gammaproteobacteria; order CAIUAS01; family CAIUAS01; genus CAIUAS01. The sequence goes on along the minus strand of CAIUAS010000062.1, from coordinate 416 downwards.
CGCAATGGTATTTGTTGCGCACAAGCACCCACTTCTACTAAACATACTAATTAAACGAATCCTTTAAAAACTTATTATGCTAAACCAAAACATTACTATTATTAACAAATTAGGCCTACACGCTCGAGCTGCCGCAAAATTAATTGCTTATGCTTCTCGTTTTGGTAGCGAAATTTTCTTAATTCACGGCAACAAAAAAGTAAATGCTAAAAGTATCTTAGGCGTTATGATGTTAGGTGCCGCCAAAGGTACAGAATTAACCATAACAGCCGAAGGCGAAGATGAAACACATGCGTTAGCAAGCATTGTTAATTTAATTAATGATCGTTTTGGCGAAGAAGAATAACTCTGTTTTTTAGATAAAAAAATGAACTCCATAAAATTAATAAAACTAATCGCCCTTAGTCTTTTGCTAT
>CAIUAS010000061.1 GCA_903897205.1 uncultured Gammaproteobacteria bacterium | reverse complement strand
TTTTTGCTTTAATCTCCCAGTAATAATAGATGAGGTAGAATCTTGTTTCTGGTTTTCTTGAGTAACTTCATCTGTCATAAATCCCCCTTATGATTTTAGAGCCCAGCAATTTAGTAAGTGACTAAACTGCTAAGAATGATCTCAATTAGTGTCCTAGCTTACTATTAACATAAGTTGACACCCTGGTGAGGTGTTTGGCCTTATGCCAAATTCCATTATATGTTGATATGTGCGTGCAGGTAAAGCGCCATTAATTTTGAAGGAAAAATACCTACAAAACAAGCGAGGACAAGGGGTTAAATAGCCTCTGACTGGATTAATTCCCCCCGCAACGAATTAGGCCTAGCCTCGGTAACCATCACATCCACCAATCGCCCGATCAAATTTTGCTCTCCCGCAAAATTAACCACCCGATTGTTCTCAGTACGGCCACATAATTCAGCCGAATTTTTCTTAGAAATGCCATCCACTAAAATACGTTGGCGAGTGCCGATCATCGCGTGGCTAATCGCATTGGCTTGTTGCAGTAAGCGAGTTTGCAAAATGCTTAAGCGTTGTTTTTTTACTTCCATAGGAACGTCATCCGGCAATTCCGCTGCTGGTGTGCCAGGGCGGCGGCTGTAGATAAAACTAAATGAAGTATCAAAACCAATGGCTTGAATAAGATTCATTGTCGCTTCAAAATCTTTATCGGTTTCACCGGGAAATCCAATAATAAAATCAGAAGAGATAGAAATATTAGGCCGTATTTTACGTAATTTGCGAATTTTAGCTTTATATTCTAAGGCCGTGTAATTACGTTTCATCATCGCTAAAATTCGATCGGAACCGCTTTGCACCGGCAAATGTAAATGGTCGGCCAATTTGGGAATATCCGCATAAGCTTGAATTAATCGATCGGAGAATGCTAGCGGATGTGAGGTCGTGAAACGAATGCGTTCAATGCTCTCGAGGGTCGCGACATATTCAATTAACAAAGCGAGATCGGCAATGCCGCCTTCATGCATAGGGCCACGGTAATCATTAACGTTTTGCCCTAGCAAATTGACCTCACGAACGCCTTGCGCGGCAAGGCTGGCGACTTCTGCTAACACATCATCTAACGGGCGACTGATTTCTTCACCACGGGTATAAGGGACAACACAATAACTACAATACTTGCTGCACCCTTCCATAATCGATACAAACGCCTTAACGCCCTCGGCTTTAGGTTCGGGCAGTCGATCGAATTTTTCGATTTCAGGAAAGGAAACATCCACCACCGGTCGGCCTTTGCCCCACACCTCATTCAACATCTCCGGCAAGCGATGCAAGGTTTGTGGCCCAAAAATCAAATCTACATAAGGAGCGCGATGGCGAATCGTGTTACCTTCCTGGCTTGCCACACAACCGCCAACCCCGATAATAACCCCCGGTTTTGCCTCCTTCAGTTCGCGCCACATTCCCAATTGCGAGAATACCTTTTCCTGGGCTTTTTCCCGAATAGAACAGGTGTTCAACAGCAATACATCTGCAAGGGCAGGATCTTTAGTTAACTCCATCTGGTGTGAATGACGCAATAGATTTACCATGCTTGATGAATCATACTCATTCATCTGACAGCCATGGGTCTCGATAAAAAGTTTAGGTTTAGTAGGGTTAGTCATAATAATCATGTTGTTGGTCAAAAAAATAGCCGACATTATAGGGGGAATTTAGTCATGAAACCAAATATTTTGCAATCTAAGTTGTTTTTAATGATCGCCTTAAGCTTTCCTTAAGTTTTCTTTGCTATAGTTAAATGCGGGAGAGTGGGGTAAACGCAAGGAGCAATTAACTTGCGACAGTGAGAATGACAATGCTGACTAAAGAAGAAAAAGAAAAAATAGAAAAATTATTTGTTGAGAATAAAGAGTTCTTTATTTGTTTGTTGGAAAATCCTGGAGTAATAAAAGCACAGGTCCTTGCAAGTGGGGATAAATTATTGATAGCTGCTTATGATGATTGCTGGAGGTTTTTGCAAAAAAGGCAAGGCTCTCCAACAATCAATCAAATTACAAATGTTACTTTTTGTAATGCTATTAAACAAGGCAATAATCCAGCTGCAGGTTCGATAGAAGAATTCTTTTCACAGCAACGAGAATTTTATAAGTATTTTTTTTCTAAAAAAAGTGGTGATTTAAAAAGATTGGCTAATTCTATTACTTTAGAGTTTACGAAAAAGTCAATTGAAAAAATATTGATTGAATATCGAGAGCAATTTGGTTTTTGGAAGTGGTGTGATTTAATTGTTGATAATGAAAGTTTAAAAAAACACATAGAATTGTTAGCTTCTCAAAGCAACAAATACCCATTAATTCATTATTTTAAAGTTACCATATTCAAATATATTGATAAGGATGAACATAAGCAAATTATTGCTTCCTTGTTGCAAGAAAATAAAAAAGCTAGCCCTAGAGCAAAACTTATCCAATATACTAAAGAAGAACAGCAAAAACCTAAGAACATTTATCAAATAATGCAAAACCAGTATGTTGAATTCGTTTTGAGAAGAATTACTTTTAAGCAAGAAGGCTCGTTAAAAAAGATTGATGAAATAATTGGCATTGATGAAATAAGCCAACCGTGGCAAGTAGTTGCTGAGAAAGCAATATTTGCTATCAAAGTTGGCGGTAATTATTATGCTCAAGTGGTTAACGAAAATGGGCAGAAGCAGATAGAAAAAATAAGTATTGAAGTGGTAAATTTGCTTGGGCAAGAATTAAAGAAAAAGCAAGAGACATTAAAAAAATTGACTGACGAAGCTAATATTGCTGTCACAGTGCAAATAGAAAGCGGAACGGTAATTAAAATAGATCCAATAGCTAAAGTCGACTTTGGAAGTAACCCAATAGTAGATTCTCAACATTTAGAGCTAATACCGCCAGCTAAGAAAATCTATGATAAACTAGAAGCCGAGAAGAATGCAGAGAAAAATTATAAAGAACTCGCTCGACAAAAATGCTATGAAATAAATACTCAGTTGACGAACGCCTCTAAAAAAATATTAGAAAAACATCAAAAAGCAAAAGAGATATCGAAAGTAGATGATCAAATATTAACGCTAAATAATAACTCTTCGAGATTGAATAAATTGGTAAACAGACAGCGTGCTGTTTTGAATAAAATATTTTTGCAGCAAGTTTATTTTCGGCAAGGCCCGACGCAAACAATTAATGAAAGCATTGGGTTTGATAAAGTTGATTGTCAAGACCCTGATAATTTGTCTCGTGAGAGTCAAATGAATATGCAAGAATGGGTATATATTATCAGAGTTGGCAATGAGTATTATGCAAATCGAATCGATGAAAACGGCAAGGAAGATATAAAAAAAATAGAACCTGAAACAGTAAGTAATATTAGGGCGATGTTGAGATTAGATAGCATCCAAAAAATGGAGTCTAACGAAATAATTAGCCGCCTTGAAAAGGAATTTCAGATAAGACCCATGGCTGAAATTGATTTCAAGGCTAAGCAAAAATGTCCTCAAGTTAAAGAGGGCTGGTTTTGGTCAACCACAAAATATGAGGCTCAAGTTGAACTTGAAGATTTTCAAATAAGGTTGAAATCTAAAGGTTTGGCGGTAAATGCGGAGTTTCACAGAGGTAATAAGGCAGTTAAGTATGCTAAAAATGAGTCGGAAAAATGTAAGCGAGGAATATTTATTGGGGCTCCTAAAGATCAATTACCGTCGCTTGAAACATGCCATGGTAAAGTAAAAGAATTTGCTATCCAAAAGAAAGCTAAAATAGCAGAACGTTTGGAAAAAGCCGCTGGCGAATTAACAAAATTAGCAGAAAATAAAACTAAACTACGGCAGCTTTTGAAAACAGCCAAGAATGAATCATTAGAATCGAA
>CAIUAS010000060.1 GCA_903897205.1 uncultured Gammaproteobacteria bacterium | reverse complement strand
TTTCAAAAGAAACAATAAAATTACGATTGGATTTACTTTGCTTTCAATAAATAAGAAGCTGCTGGATTAATTATTACGTCTTTTAAAGCACTTCTCCCAAGCAGCATACGAAAACGCATATCATCACGACTCGTTAAAGTCACTTCTATTAATTTTCGTTGCTTTCCTAAAATAGCTTCAGTACAAATAACGCAACGTTCTTCTTTATGTCCACCGGAATCTGTTACATAGCGTATATCGTGAAGGTCCGCATGACAGATAACCACGCGACAAGTAGATTTTTGACGAGGGTGAATAGCAAATCTTACTTTTTGTTTACCATTTTCTTGATAAACATCCACTTTAAAGGCATGCAATGCTGAGGTTTTCGCACCGGTATCTATTTTTGCTTTAATTTGTTTAATACCCAATTGAGGCAATCCAACCCATTCGCGCCAACCCAGTAAATTAGCAGCATCTTGACTCATGACTATTCCTTAATATCAGACGGCTCGGCACGAACAATCGAGAGTTTCGGTTTGCTTTTTTTCACAGAAGTTCGGGGCGGCGGCACTTCAAATTCATCCTCTTCTTCCTGATTAAAAACCATACCTCTGCCATTTTCCCGCGCGTAAATAGCCAATACCGCCTTAATGGGTACATAAATATGTAAGGCACGCCCAGAAAAACTAGCATCAAATTCAACCAGCTGATTACTAATCATTAAATCACTGATCGCGTTAGGTGAGGCATTAAGAATTATCTTACCATCTTCAACGTATTCGTTAGGAACTTCTGTCCCTTCTACCAAGGTATCTACTAAAATATAAGGGGTTAATTTATTAGCAACAATCCATTCATAGATCGCTCTAATAAGATAAGGTCGGCTTGAAGTCATAAATATTTACACAAGGAAAAAATAATTATTGTGGATTATAACTCAATTTAATATTTTTGCAGCTTTCTTATGCATGCTTATGTATAAGTTACTTCTATACAAACGAAAAGCTTATAAATTGGCTACAATTGATAAAGGTTCCCGCTTGCGCGGGAATAACAAATAAGAGAGAAATTATTGCTGATAAATTTGTATTATTTATGCTTGAGTCGCTAATTCTAACTCAGCTTCAGACAAGCTTGCTTTGAAAGTTGGCCTTTGGAATAGACGTTCAGCATAGGCCTTAATCGGTTTGATCGCAGAAGATAATTCCAAGCCTAATTTCGGTAAGCGCCATAAAAGTGGTGCAATGTAACAGTCGACCAAAGTAAACTCATCACTGAGGAAGTAAGGTTTATTACTAAACAAAGGCGCCAAGCCAATTAAACTATCCTGCAACTGTTTGCGTGCCGCCTTTACTTCGCGCTCATTACCATTTTCGATTTTGTGCAGCAGCGGATACCAATCACGCTCAATGCGACGCATCATTTGCCGACTTTTAGCGCGCGCGACAGGGTAAACAGGCAATAAAGGGGGATGCGGAAAACGCTCATCAAGATATTCAACTATAATGTTAGGTTCATATAACACCAAATCTCGATCAACGATGGTAGGAAATGTGCCATATGGATTTAGGTGAAGCAAATCTTCTGGCAATTCACCTTGATGAACTTCAACGATATCTACATTGATACCCTTTTCAGCTAATACCAATCGAACCCAATGGCTATATGAATCATTAACGCCCGAATAAAGGGTCATTACTGAACGCTTATTAGCAGGTAAAGCCACGACGCACCTCTTTAAATAAAATAATTATTAATACAGTCGTTTATTATAACTCAAATGGCTGCATGCATGCTGTCTAATTAAGATTTTTTATACTCGCCATATTTTATTTCTATGGGTTGTTGGCAACATCTTTCATAAGAGATTTGTATTTATCCAAAAGCTTGAATGTTTTGAATATAGCTAACGAAGGAATTAATGGCTGGGAGACTAGGATTCGAACCTAGGTTGGCGGAGTCAGAGTCCGCAGTCCTACCACTAGACGATCTCCCAAAGCCCAAAAGCTAAATTAACGTTTAGAAAATTGGGTAGCCTTACGAGCACCGTGTAAACCAACCTTCTTACGCTCTACCTCACGGGCATCACGGGTTAATAAACCAACCTTACGGAGTAAACGACGGAAAGAATTTGGATT
>CAIUAS010000059.1 GCA_903897205.1 uncultured Gammaproteobacteria bacterium | reverse complement strand
CGCTGCAAACGCGCTTTACGCAAACTTAAAAGCGTTAAAATAGGGCCCGATAACGCATAGCCATAGAAAATTAAAAATAATATTTTGGGGGGATCTAAGGAGATTCCCACAAAAACCAGGACTACTACTAAAATAGCTACAAACGGCACTTTTCCGCGTAAATCCACCTGTTTAAAACTATGATAACGAACATTACTTACCATTAACAAACCTGTTAATATGGTAATCAACGCCACAAAAATACTGAAATTATTCCCTGAAATAGTATATTCATTCGCCAACCACACCATGCTCGCAATCACACCGGCAGCAGCGGGAATGGGCAAGCCTTGAAAATAACGTTTATCCGCCTTACCAATTTGTGTATTAAACCGCGCTAAGCGCAAGGCTCCCGCCGCCGCATAAATAAATGCCGCTAACCAACCTAATTTGCCAAGACTTGCCAAGGACCAGCTAAACACCACTAACGCAGGCGCAATGCCAAATGCCACCATGTCAGCCAAACTATCATATTCTGCCCCAAAGGCGCTTTGGGTATTGGTTAAACGTGCAACGCGACCATCTAAGGCATCCATAATCATGGCAACAAAAATAGCAATCGCTGCTAAATCATAAACACCTTTCATCGCCGCAACGATCGCATAAAAACCGGCAAATAAACCTGCAGTCGTGAATAAATTAGGCAACAAATAAATTCCACGGCGACGGCGACGATCATCTTCTTGTTCTGTATTCATAATTATCCTTGGTTCAAGGGAGCAACGGCCCTTGCTTAAATTTATTAGCCATTCTCCAACAGTCGCTTCAATTGGTAAAGTATTTCTGAAGCCTCTTTGGGAGAAAGTTCATCGGGGTGGATAGCTTGCAATGCTTCGACGACTGGGTGTGTATTTTCTGTCATCAACAATTCGGCTTGCTGCGGTTCATTACGCGTGTGCGCACGCTGCGAAATAGCATGACTATGATTTTCTAATTCCATTAATTTCTCTTTCGCTCGCTTAATCACCGAACGCGGCACCCCTGCCAATTGTGCCACTTGCAAACCATAACTTTGATTCGCCGGACCATCGTTAACGGCATATAAAAAGATAATACTATCACCATGTTCAACAGCATCTAGATGAATATTAGCAACCCCTGACATAGCATCTGCTAATTGGGTTAATTCAAAATAATGCGTTGCAAATAAGGTATGACATTTTAAATGCTGCGCTAAATATTCTGCACAAGCAAAAGCTAATGCCAAACCGTCAAAGGTACTGGTGCCGCGCCCAATTTCATCCATTAATACTAAACTGTGTTCTGTGGCATTATGTAATATATTCGCTGTTTCAGTCATTTCAACCATAAATGTGGAACGACCGCTCGCTAGATCATCAGCCGCACCAATTCGCGTAAAAATTCGATCAATCGGGCCAATCATTGCGTTTTTTGCCGGCACAAAACTACCAATCAACGCTAATAAAGTAATTAGGGCTGTTTGCCGCATATAAGTAGATTTACCACCCATATTAGGCCCCGTAATAATTAACATCCGTCGATTAACCGTTAATTCCGTGTCATTAGGAACGAAAGGGCTCTCCAATACCTGTTCAATCACTGGATGACGACCACCTTCAATATGGACGCCAGCTATATCCGTTAATTGCGGACGCACAAAATTTAATTCATCCGCACACTCTGCTAAAGCGGCAAGCACATCCAATTCGCTTAAGCCCGCCGCCGTTTCTTGTAATTTAATTAATTCAATTAATAATTGATCTAATAAATTTTCATATAAAGCTTTTTCTAATGCTAATGCGCGACTGCGCGCACTTAATGCTTTATCTTCATAGATTTTTAATTCAGGGGTAATAAATCGTTCTGCATTAGTTAAAGTTTGTCGACGGATATAATCAGCAGGTGCTTGTGCTGCCTGGCCGCGACTGATCTCAATGTAATAACCATGCACACGATTAAATCCCACTTTTAAAGTATTAATCCCAGTACGCTGCCGCTCACGAATTTCTAAATCTATTAAAAATTGCCCAGCATTTTCGCTTAAATTGCGTAACTCATCTAACTCAGCATGATAGCCTTGCGCAATAACGCCGCCTTCACGAATCACTACCGGCGGATTTTCTACAACCGCACGTTGCAATAAATTTAATAAAGCAGGAAAAGTATTAATTTGTGCGCGCAATTGATCAATTAAACTTGCGCTTAATGGCGCTAATTGCGCCTGAATATCTGGCAATAATGCTAACGCATTACGTAATTGCATTAAATCTCTAGGGCGTGCGGATTTTAAAGCAATGCGCGCAACAATGCGTTCTAAATCGCCAATACCGCGCAACAACATTGCTAAGGCTTGATAATAGCTGTTTTCAATTAAACTGCTAATAGCTTGTTGACGCGCTAATAAAACCGTCCGCTGACGAATAGGACGATTAAGCCAACGCTGTAATAAGCGGCTGCCCATGGGCGTATGCGTACGATCTAATACGGCAAATAAAGTATGTTCGCGCCCCCCACTTAAATTAAGCGTTAATTCTAAATTACGCCGCGTGGCCGCATCTAAAATCACACTGTCTTCCCGCCGTTCAACATGCAGCGTGTGAATATGGGGGAGTGCGCTGCGTTGCATATCTTTCGCATAATGCAATAAACAACCCGCCGCCGCGATGGCAACCGACAAACCCTCACAACCAAAACCAGCTAAATCGTGCGTTTGTAACTGCTGCGTAAGCAAACGTTGCGCCGTTGTTAAATCAAATTCCCATGGCGATCTTCTTCGCACGCCGGCTCGATTTTGTAACCAAGACGGTTGCTTAAAATTTTCATTCACCAAGATTTCAACCGGATTTAAACGCGCCAACTCACTCAACAATGCTTCTAAATGATCAACCTGCAAAATAGATAATCGGCCACTGGTCATATCTAAAATAGCCAACCCAAACAACGTTTGCTCAGCATGCAAGGCAACCAATAAATTATCGCGCCGCTCTTCTAATAACGCTTCATCCGTTGCCGTGCCTGGCGTTATTACCCGCGTAACTTGTCTTTCTACCAGACCTTTACTGGTGGCCGGATCACCAATTTGTTCACATATCGCAACCGACTCACCCAATTTAATTAATTTCGCTAAATACCCCTCAACGCTATGATAAGGCATTCCCGCCATGGGAATAGGCTCACCGGCCGACTGCCCGCGTTTGGTTAAGGTAATATCTAACAAACGCGCTGCTTTTTGCGCATCCTCAAAAAAT
>CAIUAS010000058.1 GCA_903897205.1 uncultured Gammaproteobacteria bacterium | reverse complement strand
TTTCAGAAACCTGCTTGCCAGAGGCTACCACGGCATTCATGACCGCTAGAATTGTTTTTAAATCCCTTCCTTCGTTGCTAAAATCAAAATCGCTGGTAAATTTTTGTATTGCCAGTTCTACTAAGTATTCTGTTAATGCAATGCCACGTTTTGTTAAAGCGTTGCAAATGGGTTTAATTATCTCTGTTCTTTTCTTTTCAATGGCTAATTGTAAGTCATTAAGTGTCACTTTTACATGGTCGCTATTTAATTGCGCAATGAGTTCGTTATCTTTTCCTGCTCGGATGAGATCTGCTAAACTTGACGTATGTTCCTCTTTTCCAGGTTTTTTTCCTGCATTATTATTGTTGTTATTGTTATGCTTCGCGGAGGTGGTGGGTAAGCTCGCATCGTAAATTTTTCGTTTACTTGGTTCTTTTAGTGTGTCATAAGCATGAACAATTTCCTTGAATTTACTGGTAGCTTTTTCTTGATTATCTATGTTTTTATCAGGCTGCCATATAAGAGCAAGCCGCCTATATGCTTGAGTTATTTCATCTAAAGACGCTGATTGTTTAATTTCTAAAATTTCGTAATAAGTTTGCATGGTTAGCACTACCTCTGTGTATAATTTGGTTAAAACCTGGTTTAAGTATAGGGCGTGAACCTTAAGGTTTTATTAAGTCAAGAGGGTTTGCGTGAATTTTTTTGTGAGTGATATAGCGTGGATATATACTAATCCCGTTGAGGTTTGTGTTTTATAAGCTCGAAGAAGGAGTACTGCAGCGACAAGGCCTCTGCCACCAATGTTAGCTGGCGCAATAAAAACGCAAAACCAAGTCGGATTAATATAGCGCTATTTCTCCGGTAAAAATCCATCCATCTGCATATTCCATAATCGAGCGAAATGCCCTTCCGCTTTTAACAACGTTTCTTTATTGCCGTCTTCAACAATTTCGCCTTTATGAAATACTAAAATTCTGTCCATATTTGCCAGCGTAGAAAGTCGGTGGGCGACAACAATAGTGGTGCGATTCTGCATCAATTTTTCCAAGCTTTCTTGAATGTATTTTTCAGTGATGGAATCTAATGAAGAAGTGGCTTCGTCTAAAATTAAAATAGGCGCATTTTTTAAGATGGCGCGGGCAATAGCAATTCGCTGGCGTTGACCACCCGATAATTTAATGCCACGTTCGCCCACTAAGGCATGATAACCTTCAGGTAATTTCTCGATAAATTCGTGGCAATGGGCAAGTTTAGAGGCAGTATAAATTGCTTCATCGGTTGCATCTAATCGACCATAGCGAATATTTTCTATTAAGGTGCGATGAAATAAAGTAGGGTCTTGTGGGATCATGGCAATTTGCTCGCGCAAAGAATCCTGGCTGACTTCTGCAATGTCTTGGCCATCAATTAAAATACTGCCCTTATTTAAGTCATAAGCACGTAAAATTAAATTAACAAAAGTCGATTTGCCTGAGCCAGAAAAACCCACTAATCCGACTTTTTCCCCTGCTTTTATGGTGATATTAAAATCTTGAAAAACAGTGGTGCCTTTCTGATAAGCAAATGTTACGTTGTTAAAGTTAATTTCACCCTGGCTGACTTGTAGTTTTTGTGCATGCGTTGCGTCAACAATATCATGGCCTGCGCTAATTAATGTGAGGGCTTCATTCACAGTGCCAACTTCACGTACAAACACTGTCATTTGGTAGCTCATATACCAAACCATGCCTAATATCCAAAATGCTAACATGCCTATTAAAGTGAAATCACCTAAAGTTACCCAGCCTTGTATCCAGCCGTGCACCAAAGTAAAAATAATAGTGAAAATTAACGCCAGGCCGCATAAGCCTTGGCCCAAGCGCATGCATTCTGTGGTCCACATGGCGTTGTGGGCTTTGTTAATTTCAGCTTGCTGAAATTGAATTAAATACTGACTTTCATATTTGCCGCGAGCAAACAAGCGCACATTTAAAACGTTAGTGAGTGTATCAACAATTTTGCCACTTAAAGTTGAAACCGCTTCTGAGTGTGTTGCCCAGCGCGCATTGCCGATTTTTAGAAAATAAAAGGTAATGCCCATGTGAAAGCAAAACCATATTAATAAAATGCCTGCAAATAAAGGTTTGGTCATCCACATTAAAATCAGTGCAATAACAAAAGCCATGGTAATCGAAGTAAAGTTGAAACAAATAATTTCCATGAGGGATTGGCTGCTGGTAGGTAATTCCGCTAATTTTTTAGCGATGCTGCCAGCAAAATTATTTGAAAAATATTCATGCGAGTGTTGCTTCACATAATTAAATACCGTTTCACGAATATTAGCGCGAAAGCGTGGGAAAGCATAAACCAATACGATGCCCTGGCTGCGCATGGCTATTTCATTGATAAGCCAGCTGGCTATCAATGCTATCAAGGGAAACGCTAAAGCCGAATAAACCGCGTGGCGATCGCCGGTGAAATTGTGAATGGTGTTGACGATCAGTTTAATGAAATAAGGAAAGATGATTTCATTGACCGACCAGACCATGGCAGTGAATAAAATAAAGGCAAATGCAACGGGCTGTTTTTTTACAAAATGCCATAAAAACGGAAATAATGCTTTGGGTAATGCGGTCATAAGATACCTGTATGATGAAAACTTTAATAAATTAAAAGCAGGCTATTGATGAGGTTAATGGAGAGAAAAGCAACTCGAATATCAATAGCGATCTGAAACAGTGAGATAAATCTCAAGTTCGAGTTGTTTTAATTAAAAATTTTCATGTGATGCCAGGTTTTTTCAAAATGGGGAATAATACTAATATGTTGATATTTAAAATGCAAGCGATAATTATCTAGATGATGGTGTCGGCCACTAGCGGCCGAGTTTAAAATTTAAGCACTCTGGCAATAATTGCCTTCAAATAATCTGTTTCAAGAATCGCGGGATGAATAGGGTGATCGGGCGCTTGATGGCCTTGTTCTAAAATTTGTAAATGCTGCTTATTAACGCAGCCTTTTGCGCCTAGCATGCGAATGAGATCGTCGCGTTGCAAGTGCATTGAACAAGAAGCGGAAATTAAAATGCCATCATTTGTTAATAAACGAATGGCTAACTCATTTAAGCGTTGATAAGCGATTAAGCCTTCTTTAATGTCTTTGCGCCGTTTCATGAAAGCGGGCGGATCAATGATCACGACATCAAATTTTTCACCAGCCTCACGCAGTTGTTGCAATGCCTTAAAGGCATCTTGCTGAATAGTAGTGATTTTATGCGCGACTTGATTAAGTTGCGCATTTTCTTGCAGCCACTGCAACGCATTTGCAGAACTGTCGATTGCATAAACTTCGTTCGCGCCCGCGTACGCCGCTTGCACAGACCAGGCGCCGATATAACTAAATACATCCAATACCCGCTTGTTTTTTACATAATGGGATAAACGTGCGCGGTTATAACACTGATCATAAAACCAACCGGTTTTTTGTCCGTCCCAAATAGGGATCATATAGCGACAATCATGCTCGATTAATTCAACCATTTTAGCCGGATTACCATGCAATACTTCCACCACCTTTGGTAAGTTTTCCATGTCGCGTATATTGCTATCATTGCGTAATAAAATAGCGCTGGGGTTGATAATTTCCAGCAAGGCTTCCCGCAATGCGTCTTTCATCTGTTCCATGCCGGCCGTGGTAATTTGCACCACTAAGGTGTCGTTATAGCGATCAATAATTAAACCTGGTAGCAAATCACTTTCAGCAAACACCAGGCGATAAAATGGCTGTTTGAATATGGCTTCACGTAATTGCAGCGCTTGGCGCAAACGTTGTACTAATAAATCCTTGCTAAGTAATTCCTCGCTATGGCGACTCATTAAACGCGCGCAAATCAAAGAATGCGGGTTAATATAACCCGTGCCAATGGCGTTACCATTATGCGCTTCTATGCGCACAAGCTGGCCTGGCTTGAAGCTGGTTAAAGGCGTTTGTTGCGTATCCACTTCATTACTGTAAATCCAGAGATGGCCGGAGCGGATACGTTTATCTTCCGATTTTTTTAAGCGCAAAGTAGCAATATTCATAAAGGGTTCATTTTTAATTATAAAATAAGGTTTTTGCTAGTATTAAAAAATTAGCCCCGCTTTACAAGGGATGGCTAATAATTTAGTTCGGTGGAAGTTTTGGTTTAATGCCTTAAAAAGGTAAAGTGTTTGGTGTGTAGGTGTTCAATAGGCGTAGGGTTTAGCAGTTTATATATACCAGGCGAACTTTCTTTCAGCTTCTCAGCTAAATCGAGCGCTGTTTGTCCTTTTTTGTTTTTGATATTTTGCTTGGCGCCGTATTTGAGGAGGAGTTCAATAACTTTAATGTCTGGCTTGTCGCGAAGCGCATAGTGCAAAGCGGTGTTTCCTTGAGCTTCGTCCACTTTATTAATATATTTTTTGT
>CAIUAS010000057.1 GCA_903897205.1 uncultured Gammaproteobacteria bacterium | reverse complement strand
ACTTACTTAATTCCGCTATAGTACAACCTGTCGTAACCACATCATCAATTAATGCTATATGCTTTGCTTTTAAAAGAGTACTGACATGAAAAGCATTTTTAATATTTGCTAAACGTTCAGCCGCCGGCAGCAAACTTTGCGCCACTGTCATTCGAACGCGTTCACAGCTATGAATAGCTAGTGGCAAATTAAGCTTTTTTGCAATAGGCCTCGCAATTTCTAAAGCCTGATTAAATCCACGCTTACGCAATCGCTCCGGATGCAAAGGCACGGGAATAATTAATTCGGGCAATATAAAATCCTGGTCAGCTTGCAACAAATGCTCGCTGAGCATTTCACCTAATAAATGCGCATACAACAATTGCTGCTGAAATTTCAATGAAGTAATAAAATGATTAATAGGAAATTGATAGTTGAATAAGGCCTTTACAGAATAAAAATCGGGCCTATGTTGCAAGCATTGACCACAGATTTTTAGCTTACTTAGCTCACTTCCTTTCAAAGGAATGGCACATATATGACAAGGATTAATTAACCATGGTAAATCTTTTTCACAATTTTTGCATAAATCACGCTGACGTTCAGTAACCAAAGAACATAATACACAAGTAGCAGGCAACAAGAACCGCTTGAATTTCTTCCAGCCTCTTTGCAAAAATACTGCTTTTTTTAACTCCATTAATAAAAAATCTCACCATAAAATAACAATGCCGGTGCAAGTTATTAAAACATAGGTTTTCTTATAAAACAGCCGTTTGAATTTTTTAATCCTATAAAATGTATACTAGTAATTATTTAATCTCGGCAGTTTATAGAAAGGATAGCACTAAACTCATTTTATGATTACACTATCACTAACCACTTCATCAGGACATAGGAGAAATACACATGCAACTTATTGCACTTAATAACCCCTTATTTAGCCGCCTCTGGGCAAGCACTCAACCGTCATTACAACGCAAAATCATGCTCATCCTTTTTGGCAGTGTATTGCTCGCTATTTCCGCTAAAATCAGTATTCCGCTACATCCAATTCCTATTACAATGCAACCATTAGCAGTGCTCTTTATTGGCATGACTTATGGCTGGCGCCTTGCAGGAGCAACCGTGGTAGCCTATGTCTTAGAAGGCGTTTGCGGCTTACCGGTATTTGCTGAAGCCTATGCGGGCCCAGCCATTTTCCTCGACCCCACAGCCGGTTATTTAATAGGCTTTTTACCTGGCGCTATGTTAAGCGGTTACCTGGTTGAAAAAGGCTGGGGGCGCTCCATTTTAAGCACGGCATTTGCCGGTTTTGCTGGATTGATGCTGATTTATATCGCTGGTTTAAGCACATTATCTTTTTACCTAGGCTTCAACAAAGCTTTAATTTTAGGTGTTAAACCGTTTTTATTGTTAGATTTATTAAAAGTCCTTTTATTGGCAAGTATAATTCCCTTATTTTGGCGCTCTTCCCGTAAGTAATTTATTAGTCTATTTATTAAATAAATCAGGCAGAAGATATTATAAACAAACATGCTACAACATCTCAGCATTCAATATTTTACTATTATTGACACCATCGAACTTGAATTTAAACCTGGCATGACCGTGCTGACAGGCGAGACAGGTGCGGGCAAATCAATATTAATTGACGCCTTAATGTTAGCTTTAGGTGGACGTGGCGATAGCAGCGTTATTCGCACCGGCCATGAACGCTGCACGGTCACTGCTGGCTTTAATATTCAAGCTCTGCCTTTAATACAGCAATGGTTAATAGCGCATGAATTAGCAAGCGATGGAGAATGTTTATTAAGGCGCGTCATTACCACCGACGGCCGTTCGCGTGCTTTTATTAATGGGCAAACAATGCCTTTACAACAATTACGTGAGCTGGCTAACTTACTACTGAGCATTCATGGTCAACATGAGCATCAAACTTTACTAAAACCTGAAAAACAACGGATTTTATTAGATGCCTATGCAGGACATACCGCCCTAGTAAAAAAAGTACAAACTATTTATAACCAATGGCGCGGCACCCAAGATGAGCTTAATACGCTGCTATCACATACCGAACAAAGACAGGCTAGACAAGAACTACTCGCTTACCAAACGCAAGAATTAATTAAATTAAATTTACAAGAAGATGAATTAACATCGCTTGATATTGAGCAACGGCAATTAGCTAACGCTGATCATTTGTTAAATAACTTTCAACAACTGCTGGGTTTATTAGCTGAACAAGACAAATCTAATGTATTAAACCTAATTAATTCAGCACAAATTCAGGTAAATTCATTACAAAACATCGATCAGCAATTTAATCCTATTGCAGAATTATTAACCAATGCGGAAATTCAAATCAATGAAGCAGTTACCGAATTACGTCATTACTATGCGCAAATTGAATTAAATCCAGAGCGTTTAGAATGGGTTGAAACTCGGTTAGGCGCCATTCATGATTTAGCACGCAAACATCGTATTCAACCTAATGAATTAATTGCCTTACAAAATAAACTTCAAAGCGAATTAGAACAATTAGAAAATAGCGACGTTGCCATTACAAAACTACAAAAAACCATAGCACAACTTAAACAAGATTATCAAAACGCCGCTAACGAATTATCTATCAGCAGAAAACAGGCAGCTGAACAATTAGGCCCAAAAGTTGAAAAAAGCATGCACCAACTTAACATGCCAGGTGGCTATTTTTCAGTACAATTTATCGCAAATCCTGATAATCAACCTGCCTGTTACGGTTTAGAAAAAATTGAATTTTTAGTCAGCACCAATCCAGGCCAGGCTTTGCAGTCTCTTGCCAAAGTTGCTTCAGGCGGGGAACTATCACGTATTAGCCTCGCTATTCACGTATTAACTGCTCAAACTGACACTTCGCCTACGCTTATTTTTGATGAAGTCGATGTGGGTATTGGTGGTGGCACTGCCGAAGTAGTGGGTCATTTATTGCGTAAACTCGCAAAATCAGCGCAAGTCCTCTGTGTTACACACTTACCGCAAGTCGCGGCCCAAAGCGAACAGCATTTACAAATCAGCAAACTGACTGAAAACAATATTACACAAACTTATATACGCAACTTAAGTCCAACAGATAAAATTCAAGAAATCGCCCGAATGTTAGGAGGAGTAAAAATAACCAAGCAAACACTAGCGCACGCTAAAGAAATGCTTGGCATTTAATCTCCAGCAGAATCACATAAGAGACTGCTTTAATTCTCTTGCACAGGTAAAGATAAGCTCATGAAACTCAGCAAAAAAGTATTTATTGTATTAATTATTGTATGGATCGCCGCTATTGGATTGATTTTAGCGGGTACGCAATGGTTTTTAGTTAAAAGCTTTCTTACTTTAGAAGACAATCAAGTTCATAATAATATATATCGCGCCAACCAAGCACTTAACCAAACACTTTATAGTTTAGCAACTTTCACGGCTGATTGGGCACGTTGGGATGACGCCTATAATTATATGCTAGGCAAAAATCCTAAATTTGCCGCTGATAATATCAAATTATCCTCATTCACTACTTCGAATATTAATTTTTTAATGTACCTTAATAAACAAGGTAAAATGTTAGCGGGCGGAGCAGCCGATTTAGACACCGCCAAAGAAACAAACTTTCCAACAAACTTAGATAAATATATCTATCTCGATAGTCTATTAGTCCATCGCACTGATATTAAAAATGATATCCGAGGTCTTATCTCACTGCCCTCTGGCATAATGTTCGTGGCAGCCAGCGCAATTACAAACGGTGATGCAAACGCGCCAATTATTGGCACCTTAATTACGGGCCGCTATTTATCAAAATCAGTTATTCAAAAAATAGCAGATGTAACCAAATTGCAAATACAATTATTTACTCTAAAAAATATTGACGATAATAAAAATTTAAAAAATATTATTAAATTACTCATTCAAAACAAGGGGCAACTTAAAGAAATCATTAACGATAATTACATCACAGGATATCAACTATTAAAAGATATTAACAATCAACCTATCGGCATATTAAAAATTATCACCACTCGCCCTGTTTATTCTACGGGTATAGACGCCGTTAAATATTATCTCATTGCTATTGCTTGCCTGGGTTTTTTAATGATAAGTATTGTATGGATATTTTTACGCTTACTAGTGTTAAAGCGATTAGAAAACTTGAATCAACAAATACTGATGCTTGATTCACAGCAAGACATTTCCAAACGAGTTAGCATCGAGGGACGTGATGAAATTAGCTCCGTGTCTAAGCAAATTAATCAGATGCTTACCACTATCCAACAATCACATGAGTTATTAGAAGAGCGGGTCGAACAACGCACCGAAGAATTAAAACACACCAACCTGAAACTGAAACATGAAATTCATGAACATCAACTAACAGAACAAGAATTATTAAAACATAAAGAAAATCTTGCTTACTTAGCACTGCACGACAATCTCACTAAACTTCCCAATCGCTTGCACTTTAAACAAACTGCAACAAAAGCCATCGAAGCAGCCCAAAGATACGGTAAAATGCTTGCTCTATTATTTATAGATTTAGATCGCTTCAAAAATATTAACGATGCCTTTAATCATGCCGTAGGCGATCAATGTTTAAAAATTCTTGCTGAACGTTTAAGCAAAACTTTGCGCAGTTCTGATTTTCTAGCTCGTTTAGGTGGTGATGAATTTATTGTTCTATTAACTGATATATCGCGCCCAGAACAAACCGCGCATGTTGCACAAAAATTATTAAATGTATTAGTACAACCGATCCAAGCCGCAAATCGAGAATTCTACTTAAATGCTAGTATTGGTATCAGTATTTTTCCTCGGGACGGCACACAATTAGATCAATTACAAAAAAATGCTGATATTGCTATGTATCATGCTAAAAAAGCCGGCGGAGGTAATTTTTATTTTTACAATTCCACCATGGATGTCATTGCCCATGAACGTTTAGAATTAGAAGATGCATTACATAAAGCATTAGCTAATGAAGAGTTTTTTTTATATTTT
>CAIUAS010000056.1 GCA_903897205.1 uncultured Gammaproteobacteria bacterium | reverse complement strand
CCGGTTTGGCAGATTTGGGCCTGCTTACCATATTATAGACATTAGCCGAGAACTGAAAAGTGGCGATGTATTAATGAAAGTGCATGTTTTTGAAAGTAATGAAGATATTGAATACCCACTTTCCAATATTTTAACCGATCCCCTTGAGGCCAACTAAATCTGATCAAATATCTTTAATAATATAATAGATCGTCATTTCTGCTCACGCGAGAATGATGATCTAAACTATCACAGGAGGCATTATGCACAACGGTCTATTTGGCGGTATTGGCTTAGGCACTATCATTGCCGTGGTTATTTCGTGGAGCGTTAATCACTCTATTTTTTGGGCAATTATCCATGGCATCTTAGGCTGGTTTTATGTGTTCTATTATTTAATCTTTTACAAGCTTTTATAACCCATGGACAAACAACCCACCCCTACCGAAATTAAACTACTGCAAAAAATTCGCATACTCGAAGTTGCCTTTGACACGGGCGAACACTTTGCTTTAAGTTGCGAATATCTACGAGTTTTTTCCCCTTCTGCTGAAGTGCGCGGACATGGCCTAAGCGAAGGAAACTTGGTCTTCGGCAAACAAGATGTCAATATTGTCGGCATTGATCCCGTTGGCAATTACGCCGTCAAACTCATTTTTGATGACGGTCACCAAACGGGCATCTACAGCTGGAAAGTTTTATACGAATTAGGCATCAACCAAACAAATAATTGGCAACGCTATTTAGAACGCTTAGCAACAGCAAACTCAAAACACGCTCCTACAAAATAATTAATGTTCACTTAAATATTAAAGACCCCAAGGACAAAGCGAATAAATCCATGGAAAAGCAATATAGTATTGAAGTAAGTCAACTGACGAAAAACTTTGGGCAGAAATGCGCCGTCAATGGCGTCGATATCAGTATCCCTCGTGGCGTTGTTTGTGGATTTTTAGGACCTAATGGCAGCGGCAAAACCACTATATTGCGTATGCTATGTGGTTTGCTAACCCCCACGGCTGGGCATGGCACTTGTTTAGGCTATGATATTATTACGGAATCCATGCAGATAAAAAAAATTGTTGGTTACATGCCGCAACAATTTAGTTTGTATAATCGTTTGACCGTGCTTGAAAATTTAACCTTTATCGCACGCCTTTACAATATGCCCGATCGAAACAATAAAGTCGCTGCGGTTATTGAAGAAATGGGGTTGCAACACTATAAAAATCACCTTGCCAATGCCTTATCGGGCGGTTATAAGCAACGTTTATCCCTGGCCGCCGCTATCGTGCATGAACCCAAAATTTTATTGCTCGATGAACCTACCGCCGGCGTTGATCCCCATTCACGGCAAGAAATATGGGATAAATTACAACAATTTGCTAAATCAGATATTACTGTATTAGTCAGCACACATTACATGGATGAAGCAGAACGTTGCCATTATTTAACCTACTTAGCTTATGGCCAATTAATTGCAGCAGGCACCGTACAAGCTGTGATTGATCACTGTGGTCTAACTACCTGGTTAGCGTTGGGTAATAATGTCATGTGCTTAGCTGAAAAATTAAAGCAAATTCCCGCTATTGATCAAGTGATTGAACGTGGCAATGAACTCAGAGTGAGTAATAAAAATGCTTTAATTTTAGAAGAAGCCATTAAACCCTATCTGAATGAAAATTATACCTGGAGACCAGTGCGAACCACCTTAGAAGATGTTTTTATTTACATGATGAAAAGTAGACAAGATACTCGCTAAATCTACCACTAATTAATCGAGTGTTCTTTTAAAACAAAACACCCCTAAAACAACCACAATTAAGGATAAGAAGCAGAGCATACCTAATTCCGGCCACACCTGAAACAAACCACCACCTTTTAGCATAATACTTCGCGCAATCCTGATAAAGTAAGTGGCAGGGAGCAACTCACCTAGCCATCTTCCCCAGATAGGCATACTGAGAAATGGAAAAACAAAACCCGAGAGCATTAATGAAGGGAAGATAAAAAATAATGGTAACTGTATCGCTTGCAATGGACTTTTTGCAAGCATAGAAAAAAGCACTCCAATCGCTAAATTTACAACAATAAAAGGAAGGCAGACTAATAAAAGCAAGCTAAGACTACCATGACAAGGTACTTTAAAAATAAAAAACGCGGCTATTAATACCAATAACACTTGAGAATATCCCACTAAAATATTTGGTAAGATCTTACTTAAAATAATATGAATTGGCTTAATAGGCATGGCAAATAGCGTTTCTAAACTACCTTCAGTACGCTCCGTGGTGATGGACAATGCGGTTAATACTATTAACCCGCCCGATAATATAATGCCAATCAAGCCTGGAATTGTATTATATTGAGCAACTCCTGCGGGGTTATAAAGTGTGTGTACCGTCAAAGCAACAATCCCTTCCGAATTAGTGTTATTCAAATAATGCAAACTTCCCTTTACTTGATCTTTAAATGCTTGGGTAATTAACATGTTTACCGCTGCAATTGCATTACTGATTGCCATAGGATCAGTACCATCCGCCTCTAATAATAATTCAGGTTTATTACCTCGAATAATATCGCGAGTAAAATGGGCAGGAATACTTAAAACAAATTGTGCTTTTCCTTCATCCAACATCTGCCGAGTTGTTGTTTCATCTTGTGTAACACTAACCATAGCAAAATAATCGGTGTTTTTCATGGCGGTCGTTAAAGCCCTAGTAAAACGGCCATTATCGAAGCTATTAATTACCATCGGCAATTGTTTAGGATTACTATTCACCGTATAGCCGAATAAAATAATTTGTATGATAGGCAATAAAAACACCATTGCAATAGTCGCCCGATCGCGCCTGAGCAACATAAGTTCTTTTAATACTAATGCCCATACCGGGGAAGTAAATATTTTTGCTAGCATTAATTTAATATCCTATCACTTATTTCAATGCTAAATACACATTAACAGGTTGACCCGGATGAAAGAGAATCGCAACGTTTTTTAAGTTAAAAGAGGCCCTGATTTTATATAAAAGTTTATCGGTAGTATGCTCGGAAAAAATAACGGGCGGCGTATATTCTGCTTTAGAGCTAATGCTAATTATTTTAGCAGAATAAATTTTAGTGCAACTATCACAACTTACCGTGATGAGTTGATTATGCTTAATTTTACTTAAAACAGCTTCTGGAATAAAAAATATTATTTCAATATTTTGTGGCGTTAATAAAGATAGGATGGGCTGGCCAGTTTGAATATATTCATTTGCTTCATAATAAGTATCATCGATATAACCGTCTTGCGGAATATAGGCAGTTTTGTGCGTTAAATTCCATTCTGCAATGACTACCGCTGCTTTAGCGGTATTTACCCGCGCCTGCTGCGATAAAATAACATCAGCACGCGCACCCATCGCAGCCTCATTTAAATTGGCGGTCGCTTCCCGAAGTTTTGCTTGCGCTCTCAATACATTAGCTTGAGCATCATCAAGCTGGGCTTTAGCAATCCCATCTTTTTGAAACAAGGTTAAATAGCGGGTTAATGTTTTACTATCTTGCGCTAATTGGGCTTCGGCAAACTGCTTCTGTGCTCGCAAACGAAGCAGAATAGTATCGCGCTCACCTTTTTCCAAATTAAGAAGATTGTTCTGTTCTGCTTGCAAAGTAGCCTGTGCTTGCTGCAACTCGGCAAATTCAGGTTGCGGATCAAGGCGAAAAGCAAGCTGCCCTGCGGTCACCCATTGCCCAGGCGATACCGCTAAAGACTGTAAAATACCAGGCCTGCTCGCGGCTAACTCAATATATTTCCCTTCAATATAACCTTGATATTTAATGCCTTTATTTGAATCAACACACCCTAGCAAGAGCATCACTGTTAGAGTGACTGCTGATATTAATATCGTTTTAATCAATTTAATTTGATAACACATATTCCATTCTTCAGTCTATTTCCTTACGACTTTACCCGCGATAATGCTAACACAACAAAGAACATTAGCAAGGCTAAGCAATGTTCGGATGTCGCTTAAACTCGCTGTTTTGATCAAATAAGTAACGGTAAGTTGTTAGGGTGCGACTACGAAAGGTATCGCTCAAGTTTTCAGCTAAATGAATCATCTTTGGATTAAAATCGCCGATCCACTGCATCTCATAGTCAGTATAAGGTATTTGCGGTGCCTGAATAACCTTAGAAGCTTCAACAATCAAATAAGCATCTATCCCCTTGCCCTGAAATTTAGGCGCAACCCCAAACACTAAACCAATTAATCGCCTGCATGGTTTGGTCTTTTTTATCCATAAAAATTTTAATTTATGCCATAAGCCAAAGTTTCCATTCAAATATTTAAACCACTGATTAAGATCAGGAAGATTAATAAACATCGCAATAGGTTGTTCCTCATGATAAGCGAACCAGATTACTTTCTCATCAATAACCGGCTTCATCTTTTTGAAAAAAAACCTGGCCTGCTTGGGGCTTACCTCTTTATTACCCGCATGGCTTGCCCAGGCAGCGTTGTACACAGTGGCAAAATCATCGGCATATTTCGTTAATTGGTTTTTATCAATATAACGCGCTGAAAAAGCAGGGTCATTAGCATAAATAGCATGATGGATAAATAACCTGGGGCTTAACGGTTGTTTGACATGCATGCCAAAACAAATTTGCTTGAAAAAAGGGCGAAAACCATACTTTTCAAATAACACCTGATAGTAAGGCGGATTATAATTCATGCAATACAAAGGTTCTTGAAAACCTTCTACTACCAACCCCCACCAACGATCGCGCTCACCAAAATTGATAGGCCCATCCATCGCTTGCACCGCATGTTGCATCAACCAATTTTTTGCGGCGTCGAATAATATACTCGCTGCTTGCTGATCATGAATACAATCAAAAAAACCCATGCCACCCACTGGAAATTCATCACCCTTATTTTTATATTTTTTATTAACAAATGCCGCGATACGTCCAACAAATTCACCGCGTTCATTTTTTAATATCCAACGAATCGCCTGCCCGAACTGAAATGCTTTATTCTTTTTTGGATCAAAAACACTTTGAACATCTTTATCTAAGGGGCGAATATAATTAGGATTGGCTTTATTTAACACTACATTCACAGCAATAAAATTGGCGGCATCCTTGGCTGTTTTTATTTCAATCAATTGAAATCCATTCATATGATAAATTTACCTAAAAAATATGCGCTAAATAATTAGAAACTTACCTTCACCCATATTAGCATATTTAAGATGAGTTCCAATCCTTAAACAGAATTGCCAGATGATATTAACTTAATTATAGTACCTCCCATTAATTAAGGAACTTTACCCACTTAACCACAAGGAGTTATTTCATCATCATGACTAAAACCATTTTAATTACTGGCGCCTCAAAAGGAATCGGACTCTGTTGCGCACTCGGCTTAAAAGCCCGTGGTTACACCGTATTTGCAAGCGCCCGCCAACCCGCTGATATCGCCATGTTAGAACAACAGGGTTTACACGCTATCACCCTCGACTTACTCAATAACCACTCAATTCACGCTGCCATCGCGGAAGTTTTAAATCAAACAGGAGGCACTTTAGACGCCTTATTTAATAACGCAGGCTTTGGTCAACCTGGCGCCGTTGAAGATTTAACCCAAGAAAGCATACGCACCCAATTTGAAGCCAACGTATTCGGGCCGCTTGAATTAATTAATCAAATTATCCCCGTTATGCGCCAACAAGGCCATGGCCGCATTATCAATATGGGCTCAATTTTAGGCATAGTCAGCTTAAGCTATCGTGGCGCTTATAATGCGTCCAAATATGCACTAGAAGGTTTAACAGATACTTTACGCTTAGAATTGCATGGTACGAATATCCACGTTTCGCTCATTGAACCTGGCCCTATTCGCAGTAATTTTAGAAATAGCTCTTATACCTATTTAAAAAATATTAATATTAGCAAAAGCGCTCATAAGCCTATCTATGAAGCAATAAGCCGCCAATTTAATCCTGACAAACCCAGCGATTGGTTTAATAATAATCGCCTGGAAAGTTTTTTTATTAAACCTCCTGAAGCGGTGTTAGCAAAATTAATTCACGCATTAGAAAGTAAACACCCTAAAATACGCTATTACGTTACCATCCCAGCATATTTATTAGCGACGTTAAAAAGAATATTGCCTGCCAGCTTACTCGATAAAATTTTACTGGGCAGCTCATTTAATGCAACCTCTAAGTGATCATTTGCAGCAAATTTGTTTGAGAATTTTTTGCAAATCGCGAAAGGCATTTAGCGTATTATCAACATCTTCGACCGTATGTTTATAAGTAGGAATCATTCGAATAAGTAACTTACCCGGCTCAATGACCGGATAAGTTACTGCCGATACAAATATATGATACTGTTCACGCAATAGCTTCATAATATATTTGGCTTTATCAAGCTCTATATTATTTAAATAAACCGGCGTAATAATACTTTGGGTTTTTCCTATATCATAACCCAGCTCCACCAATCCACGTTGTAAACGTTGCACAATAAACTTTAAATGCTTTAAGCGCTGCGGTTCTTCCTGAATAATACGGAGCGCGTGCTCAGTCGCTTTAACATAAATTAAAGGCAAATTCTTAGAAAAAATAGTGGTCTTTGAATTCCATTTTAGATAATCAATCACCGAGCGCTCGCCGGCGACAAAACCTCCTATGCCTGCCATGGTTTTAGCAAAAGTAGAAAAATATAAATCAATGCCCGCTTGCCGCTGATAAAATTCGCCGGTTCCCCTACCCGTTTCTCCCATAACACCAAAACCATGCGCATCATCTAGGAGCAAGCGCGCCCCATACTTTTCTTTTATAGCAACTAACTCATTTAGGGGAACCGTATCACCCGTCATGCCATAAATACCATCCACAATAATGAGTATGCCTGCGCTATTTTGCTTTCTTAATTGGCGCAAAATATCATTTAAATGATTCATATCATTATGTTTAAAAATGCGTAAATTTTGTTTTTTACTAACAGCGACTTTGGCCGCATCTACAATGCAACTATGCGATAAATTATCGATAATGACCGTATCGGCAGGACCTACCAAACTATTAACAATTCCTATCATGCCTTGATAACCAAAATTACATAATAACGCCGCTTCTTTTTCTTCAAAACCGGCCAGTTGTTCCTCCAAGGCTTCATGCTCAAACGTATGGCCAGTCAACAAACGCGAACCCATAGGATACGCAACACTATATTTTTTAATGGTTTCAATACAGGTTTGCTTGATTCTTTCATCGCCCGCTAAACCCAAATAATCATTAAGTGACCAAACTAATACTTGCTGGCCTTTAAACCGCATGATCCGATCACAAGGCCCTTCAAGAATAGGTTCTGCATAATAATGATCATTACTTTTACGCTCACTCACAAAAAAGCCTTCATCCGAAGTACATTTCTGAAATATATCTAATGCTTTAGGTAAATTTTCTTCAAGCTCAGAGAATTCGCTATTAGCTTGCT